>NZ_JBWKYD010000026.1:0-57611 GCF_059423585.1 Janthinobacterium sp. GW460-12-1-14-LB5
CCACCACCCTGCCAGCCACCACCCCAGCCCCCGGAGACAGCATGGCCGATCCCACCATCGATTACGACGACGTGCAAGGCACGATCCTGCGCGGCTACCGCGTCAACCTGGCGCGCCATTTCATCTTCAGCATCACGGATGCGGCGCAGGCACGGCGCACCATCACGGCCCTGCTCGACGGCAGCGACGGCCTGCCATCCATTACCACCGCGCGCCATATCCACCCCAAGCCGCCCTGCTTCCTGAACCTCAGCTTTACCGCTCCCGGCCTGTCGGCGCTGGGCGTTGCCGCGACCGACCTGGCCACCTTTGACCAGGCATTTCAACGGGGCGCCGCCGACCCGGCCAGCGTGAAAGCCGTGGGCGACGTGGGCGACAGCGCCCCCGAACACTGGCTCGGCAACCTGGGACCGGCGACCGAGGCCGGCCAGGTGCATGCGCTGCTGAGCCTGTGGGTCAGCGAATCGGCGGAGGTGCTGGAGGCAAGCTCGGCCAGACTACGCCACGCCTTTGCCGCCGGCTGGCGTGAACTGTATGCGCATGATGGCGTGGCCCTGCCAGGCAACCGCGTGCATTTCGGCTACCGCGACAGCATCGCCCAGCCGGACGTCGATGGCGCCCCGCAACGCAAGCGCGAGCATGACCCTGATCCGCTCAACAGCGTCATGACGGGGGAATTCCTGCTCGGCTATCAGAATGAGAACGGCGGCACCTACCAGGTGCAGCCGCCGCAACTGTCCACCAATGGCAGCTATGCCGCCTTCCGCATCCTGGAGCAGGACGTGCCCCTGTTCGACAGCATCCTGAGCCAGGGCGCGGCCAGTTCCGGGCTCAGCACCGAAATGGTGGCCGCCAAGATGTGCGGGCGCTGGCGCAACGGCAATCCGCTCGTGCTCAGGCCGGACGAGGCCGGCCCGGTGCTGCCGGACGCCAGCCTGAACCGCTTTCACTATGTCGATGGGCAACCGGAACTGGATGACACGCTGGGCCTGAAATGCCCGATCGGCGCGCATATCCGCCGCAACAATCCGCGCGACGAAGCCGTCGTGGGCGCCTCCGCCCGCCACCACCGCATCGTGCGGCGCGCCATGCCCTACGGTAGCGAATATGATCCGGCCACCCCCATCGCAGAGCAGCGCGGCCTGGTCGGCTATTTCATCAATGCCAGCCTGCGCAATCAGTTCGAATTCCTGATGAAGCAATGGAACAATGATGATACTTTCGTCAAATCGGCCGTCGGTCCGGCCGGTCCCGAGGCGGGCAATGCCACGCTCAACATCAGCGGCCAGGACGTGTTTCTGGGTGTCAACGACCCGGCCGTCAGTTCCTTCACCTTGCCCGGCGTGGGCCCCAAGGGCAGCGGCAACACGGAACTGCAACATTTCTCGCGCAGCGTCATCACGCGTGGCGGCGTGTATTGCTTTTTCCCCAGCATTACGGGACTGCGCTATCTGGCGAGCCTGGGCTAAGGTGCGGCTGCAAGCGAAACGGCCGCGCGCGAACGGCCAGGTTCGCTTGCACTGATACGGTCATTGCACTATCGTTGCAGCACGCGCGTGTTGCCAACCTGAAAATGTGATGGACGCCGGGGATCGGACACGGGGAACGACAGCTTGCCGGCATTGCCGCCAGCGCCTTGCCCCCGGCGTGCCAGGTGCGCTCGCGCACGCAGCGCGACAATTGTATGGCGCAGCGCGCCACGCCTCGCTTATGATGGGCCAACTCAACCCCTATCATAGCGCTACCGCCCATGCAAACCCTCACGCTGCACCAGAAAGTGTTCTTGCTCCTCTTGAGCATCGTTACCATCGGCTTTGGCTGGATACTGGCGCCGTATGCGGGCGCCATCTTCTGGGGCGTCATCCTGGCGATCCTGTTCGCGCCCGTGTACCGCTGGCTGCTGGCCAAAACCAAGGGGCGCGCCGCCCTCGCGTCGCTGCTGACCTTGCTGCTGATCATCGTCATCGTGATCCTGCCGCTATCGCTCATTTCCGTGTCGCTCGTGAACCAGGCAGCCAGCGTCGTGGAAATGGTACGTTCGGGCGAGATCACGGTCGGCATGTTCTTCAATAAAATCATGGCGGTGCTGCCGCAATGGCTGATCAATTTGCTCGACCGCTTCAACCTGACCAGCCTGGCCAGCCTGCAGGACAAGCTGGCCGAGGGCGCAACACAGGTGAGCCAGGTGGTGGCAGTAAAAGCCATCAATGTGGGCCTGTACACCTTCGAATTTCTGACCAGCCTGTGCATCATGCTGTATCTGCTGTTTTTCCTCATGCGCGATGGCTCTGCCCTGTCGGCCCGCATCAAGAACGCCGTACCGCTGAGCCGCAAGTACAAGCAGCGCCTGTTCACCAATTTCACCACGGTGATCCGCGCCACCGTGAAGGGCAACATCCTCGTTGCGATCGCCCAGGGCGCCCTCGGCGGCCTGGCGTTCTGGTTCCTCGACGTGCCCGCGCCCCTGCTGTGGGCCGTGCTGATGGCCTTCCTGTCGCTGCTGCCGGCCGTCGGCGCCGCCCTCGTCTGGGCGCCGGTGGCCGCCTACTTCCTGGCCACGGGCGCCATCTGGCAAGGCGCGGGCCTGGCCGCCTTCGGCGTCTTCGTCATCGGCCTGGTCGACAACGTGCTGCGCCCCATCCTGGTGGGCAAGGATACCAAGATGCCCGACTACGTGGTGCTGCTGTCGACCGTGGGCGGCATGGCCCTGTTCGGCCTGAACGGCTTTGTCATCGGCCCCGTCGTGGCGGCCCTGTTCATCGCCTCGTGGGACCTGTTCGTCTCGGCCAAAGAGTTCCAGGCCGAGGATTGAGGCCTGCCACTGGGGAGCGGGCAATGCCACGCCCGACATCAGCATGACCCGGGGCGCTTGCATTGATACGGTCATTGCACTATCGTTGGCACGCGCGTGTTGCCAACCCTTTCGCAATGACAGGAGATCCCATCGTGTCGCTGATCCTCTACGGCCATCCCTTTTCCTCGTACACGCAAAAGGTGCTCATCGCCCTGTACGAAAACGCCATACCTTTCGACTTCCGCTGCCTGGCGCCGGACATGCCCCGGCACCTTCAGGAATGGCTGGAGCGCTGGCCGCTGCGCAAGTTTCCCCTGCTGGTGGACGGAGAGCGCAACGTCGCCGAGACCAGCATCATCATCGAATACCTGCAACTGGCCCATCCCGGCCCGCTGCGCCTGCTGCCGGACGAGCCCATGCAGGCGCTGGACGTGCGTTTTCTCGACCGCTATTTCGACCTGCACGTCATGACGCCCGTGCAGCATGCCGTCGGCGCCGCCCTGACCGGCGACCCGGCAAAGACCCGTGAAGGCCGCGCGTTTGCCGGCGAAAAGCTGAACCTCGCCTACGCCTGGCTGGAAAATCACCTGGCCGGCAGGACGTGGGCCGCCGGCGACCACTTCAGCCTGGCCGACTGCGCCGCTGCCCCATCGCTGTTCTATGCGGACTGGACGCAGCCGATTCCCGCCACCTTGCCCCTGCTGCGCGCCTACCGCGCCCGCCTGCTGGCCCGTCCATCGTTCGCCCGCGCGGTAGAAGAGGCACGCCCGTACCGCCACCTCTTCCCCCTGGGCGCGCCGCAGCGCGATTGAGGCAGATCAGGCAAACACAGGCCTGAAAAAACTGCGCTCGTAGCTGACGATGCAGCGCGTCTCTTCTGCATAGCGGAAAGCGGCCTGGCATTCGGCGTCCTGCATCGAGTCGCTGCGGTACTGCTCGTACAGGGCCAGGCTGGGAAACGAGAACATGGCCAGCGCCACGTTGCTGGCCCCCTCGGACGGCAAAAAGTAGCCGTGATGCTGGCCGCCGAAGCGCTCGACCAGCGGTATCCACAGCTTGCCGTAGGCTTCGAATTCCCGCAATTTGTACGGGTCGATGATGTAGCGCAGGTAACAGGTAATCATGCGGTCTCCTCGTGAATGTTCAACTCCATCAGCATGCCGGATTCCCAGGAGCCGATGGCGGCCAAGGGCGCGCCAGGCAGGAAATCCAGCGCGCAGGGATAAATAAAATCTTCCTGCGCCAGGACGTTTAACCCGGGCCAGCCATAAAACAGCAGCTTGCCCTTGCCGATGCGTCCCAGCGCGCTGCCGTCGGGTAGCCAGCGCAGGGCGTCGCCCGTGCCGCCGCCCGCCTCCACCGGCACCCTGGCCAGACAGCGCCCATCGGCCAGCGCATACATCGACAGATACTGCGCGCCGCCCGTGTGGTGCAGCACGGCCAGAAATTCGCCGTCCGGCGACGGCGCACATGACATCATGCCCGGCAGCGACAGCGCCACCGTCCCTCCTCCCGCCTGCAGCGGCCAGTCCCACACGCTGCAGTAGTCGGGCGGCTGCACCTGCCCTTCGTCCACCGACTTGACGCCGTGCTGAACCAGCAAACGCCGCCCGCCATCGATGGCGTCGATCGTGTGCATGGCGCGCAGCATCTGGCCCGGGTGCTCCTGCATGAAAAGCACCTCGCCCGTCTGCGCGTCGCGCACGCGCAGGCGGCCGTCCCAGCCGCCGTCGGCAAGATACCGGCCGCACGGCGACCACGCGGGGCCGCAGCCTTCGCCATCCTTCTTGTTCTGGAAGTTCACCAGCAACTGGCCCGCCTCGGCATCCACCACGGCCATCTGGCCCGTCGTGCTCTTGATGGCCAGCCGGCAACCGTCGGGCGAAAACGCCATGCCCGACATGTGCGCGATGAATTTGCCGCGCCACCGCTTCTGGCGCGCCGCCACGCCCCACAGCACCAGGTCGCGCCCCAGCACGGCCAGATGCGTGCCATCAGGTGAAAACTGCACGCCGTAGCTGCAGCCCAGCTTCAAGGGCTTGCGCGTCGCCGTCATGGGCGCGCCAGGCGGTACACCACGCTGTCGATATCGTAATGGCGTTCCATGCCCACGTACTGCATGCCCAGGCGCGTCATGACCTTGATCGAGGCGGCGTTGTCCGGGTGCGCCACAGCCACCACTTCGGGCGCGCCGACGACGTCGAACGCATGCGCGACGATGGCATTGGCCGCCTCGCTGGCATAGCCCTTGCCCCAGCCGGCCCGCGCCAGGCGCCAGCCGATTTCGTGCGGCTGCGCCTTATCGCCGCCGATATGCTGCAGACAGGCCAGCCCCACCAGCACCTCATCTTCGGTGCAGATCAAGGCCCACCACGAATAGCCCCACTCGGCCCAGCGCCCCATGATGCGGGCAACGGCTGCACGTGTATGTTCCTCCGTCTCCGGCTGGCCCGCATTGAGGTAAGTCATCACTTCGGTATCCGAGTTCATGGCGTGCATGGCGTCGTAATGCTTCTCGGTGACGGGTTCGAGGCGCAGGCGCGCCGTGTGCAAGATGGTCATGGCATTTCCTTGGACGAAAAAAAAGACGATACACGATCGTCTTTTTTTTGCAAGCGCGCACGCAATTACTTGCCTGCTTCGCCCTTCTTGATCCACGCCGCCAGCTGGTGCGGACGCAGGCCGTCGTAGTCTTCGAACGGCTGATGGATCCACGGATTGTGCGGCAGTTCGTCGAGGAAGTAGTCGGGACGCACGACGGAGCAGCCTTTCAGCCAGATCACGGCCGATTTGACTTCGGTCACGTCAGGGAAGTTTTCCTTCAGGTGACGCGTGACCTTGTCCAGCGTGACGCCCGAATCGGCCAGGTCGTCGACCAGCAGGATGCGGCCAGCCAGCGGGCCCTTGGTCATGGTCATGTACTTGGCGATATCGAGGTCGCCGCGCACCGTGCCCGCGTCTTCGCGGTAGGAGCTGGTCGACAGGATGGCCAGCGGCAAATCGAAAATGCGCGAGAATACGTCGCCGGGACGCACGCCGCCGCGCGCCAGGCACAGTACCTGGTCAAATTTCCAGCCCGATTCGTAGACCTTGAGCGCCAGGCGCTCGATCAGGCGGTGGTATTCTTCCCAGTTGACCCAGAGATGTTGATCGTTCGATTGTGGGGTAGTCATGATAGTGGAATCTTATTATTAGCGTGATTAAAAAAATCCGCCTTGCGGCGGATTGTGTCCAGCAGCTTACTCGAATGGGTGGCGCAGCACGATCGTTTCTTCACGATCCGGACCGGTCGAAACCATGTCCACCGGTACGCCGACCAGTTCTTCGATGCGCTTGATGTAGGCGCGCGCCGTGGCCGGCAGGGCCGCCAGCGATTTCGCGCCGACCGTGCTTTCCGTCCAGCCTGGCATCTCTTCGTACACCGGTACGCAACGGGCGGCTTCTTCAGCACCCGATGGGAAGATGTCCGTGGCGACGCCGTCGATGGTGTAGCCGGTGCACAGCTTCAGCGTTTCGATACCGTCCAGCACGTCCAGCTTGGTCAGGCACATGCCCGTCACGCCGTTGATCTGCACGGAGCGGCGCAGCAAGGCGGCGTCGAACCAGCCGCAGCGGCGGGCACGGCCCGTCACGGTGCCGAATTCATGGCCGACTTGTGCCAGGTGGTGGCCGACGCCCGCATCCGTTGGCAGTTCCGAAGGGAACGGGCCGGAACCGACGCGCGTCGTGTAAGCCTTGGTGATGCCCATGATGTAGTGCAGCATGCCAGGACCGACACCCGAACCGGCGGCGGCATTGCCGGCCACGCAGTTCGACGAGGTGACGAACGGATAGGTGCCGTGGTCGACGTCAAGCAGGGAACCCTGCGCGCCTTCGAACAGCAGGTTCGCGCCGGCCTTGTGCGCCTTGTACAGCGCGCTCGATACGTCGGTGACCATCGGACGCAGACGCGGCACATAGGCCAGCGCGTCGTCGAGGGTCTTCTGATAGTCGACTTTCGGCGCCTTCAGGTAGTTTTCCAGCACGAAGTTGTGGTAATCGAGGTTTTCGGCCAGCTTTTCGGCAAAGCGCTTCTCGTTCAGCAGGTCGGCGATACGGATCGCGCGGCGCGCCACCTTGTCTTCGTAGGCCGGGCCGATGCCCTTGCCGGTGGTGCCGATCTTCGCATCGCCACGCTTGGCTTCACGCGCCAGGTCGATCGCGGTGTGGTAAGGCAGGATCACGGGCGCCGCGTCCGACACTTTCAGGCGCGAGGCGACTTCGACGCCGACCGCTTCGAGCTTGTCGATTTCGCGCAGCACGTCCGGCACGGAAACGACTACGCCGTTACCGATGTAGCAGGCAACGCCTGGACGCATGATGCCCGACGGGATCAGCTGCAGCGCGGTTTTCACGCCGCCGATGACCAGCGTGTGGCCTGCATTGTGGCCGCCCTGGAAGCGCACCACGCCTTGGGCGTGATCGGTCAACCAATCGACGATCTTGCCTTTACCTTCATCGCCCCATTGGGTGCCGATGACAACAACGTTCTTTGCCATAATTTTCTTTGACATCACTCAACCTAAGTTTTTAAGAATCCAGCTACTACCATTATCGGCAAGTACCAGCACGCGATCGCACTCGAACTCGTCTTGTTCATTACTGTGACCCGGCATGCTCTGGATCACGACCTCGCCCGCCTTGCGCAACTCGGCGATTTTTTCCTTCAATTCTGGCGCACTGCCCCACGGCGCGCGGATCGAATGCTTCCGTTCCGCGGTCGGCAACAGGCGCGCCAGTTCGCGCAAATCGAGCGAGAAGCCGGTCGCGGGACGTGCCCGGCCGAACGCTTCGCCGACGTGGTCATAACGGCCGCCGCGCGCAACCGCGTTCGGCAAGCCAGGTACATACAGCGCAAACATCGCGCCACTTTCATATTGGTAGCCGCGCAGGTCGGCCAGGTCGATCGCCACTTCGGCGCGGCCCAGGGCCGATCCTGCCAGCGCGGCCAGTTCGGCCAGCGCTTTCAGCACGCCCGGCAGCGGCGGCAGCACTGCGCGCGCACGTGCCAGCACGTCGATGTCGCCGTACAGGTTCGGCAAGGCCAGCAGCGCATCGCGGGTGACGGCATCGTAGGATGCGGTCAGGGCGCGCAGGCCAGGCGCATCTTTCGCGCGCAGCAGGCTGTACAGCGCAGCTTCGTCGCGCACGGCGTTCGCGTCTTGCGCAATGATAGCGCGCAACAGGCCGACGTGCGACAAATCCAGGCGCACGCTGTCGAAACCGGCCAGCGCCAGCGACGCGAGCGCCAGTTCCTGGATCTCGGCATCGGCTTCCAGGCCGGCGTGGCCATAGATTTCGGCGCCGATCTGCAGCGGTTCGCGGGTGGCGTGCAGGCCCGACGGACGGGTATGCAGCACGCTGCCGGCATAGCACAGGCGGGTGACGGTGGCACGGTTGAGCAGGTGCGCGTCGATGCGCGCCACTTGCGTCGTCATGTCGGCGCGCAGGCCGAGCATGCGGCCCGACAGCTGGTCGACCAGTTTGAACGTGCGCAGGTCGGTATCCTTGCCAGCGCCGGTCATCAGCGATTCCAGATACTCGAGCAGCGGCGGCATCACCAGTTCATATCCGTACAGACGGAAATTATCCAGCATGAGGCGGCGCAGCTCTTCGATCTTGCGCGCTTCCGACGGCAGAACATCGGCAATATTTTCGGGCAAAAGCCAATTCGGCATGAGGGAGCGAGATACGGAAGAAAGTTGAAAAAATGCATCATGCGAGGCAGCGGCGGGCGCGCCAGGCATGAGGCCGAACCTGATATTTTACGCGAAAACACGGGCCTTTAGGGATAAGTTGTCCGAATCGCTGCCGCACAGCCCTAAAAACACCGCATTTTACGCCTTCCCGCAACAGCTTGGCAGGCACAAAAAAAACGGGGCCGGCATCGATGCCGGCCCCGCTGCTGCCGCCCCCGTCCTTGCGGCCGGGTGCAGTGCGATGCTGCCTTACTTCTTGGACGGAGCGGCCGTGCCGTTACCCTTGAAGTACTTGAAGAATTCCGAGCTCGGATCGACCACCATCACGTCGCCCTTGTCCTTGAAGGTGGCGCGGTAGGCTTCCAGGCTGCGGTAGAACTTGTAGAACTCCGGATTCTTGCCAAACGCTTCCGCATAGATCTGCGACGCCTTGGCATCGCCCTCGCCGCGGATCTTCTCGGCTTCGCGGTAGGCTTCGGCCAGGATCACCGTGCGCTGCTTGTCGGCGTCGGCGCGGATTTTCTCGGAATCGGCCGAACCGGTCGAACGCAGTTCATTCGCCACACGCACGCGCTCGGACTTCATGCGCTCGTACACGGAGTTGTTGATCTGCTCGACGTAGTCGACGCGTTTCAGGCGCACGTCGACGATGCCCACGCCGATGGCCTCGGCCTCGGCCGCCACCTTGGCCTTGATCGCCTGCATCACCTTGCCACGCTCGCCCGAGATCACTTCGCGCACCGTGCGCTTGGTGATTTCATCGTTCAGCGCGGCCTTGACGATTTGCGACATACGGTTGCGGGCGCGGCTTTCATCGCCGCCGAAGCTGCGGAAATAGGTCTTCGGATTGACGATGCGCCACTTCACATACGCGTCGACGAGGATGTTCTTCTTCTCGGCCGTGATGAAGCGTTCCGGCTCCGGCGTGTCCAGGGTCAGGATGCGCTTGTCCAGGTAGATGACGTTCTGGAACGGCGGCGGCAGCTTGAAATACAGGCCCGGCGCGCTGATGACTTCCTTGACTTCACCGAGGGCGAAGACGACCGCGTATTTACGCTGATCGACGACGAACACGGTCGAGGACAAGAGCATGATCGCGATAAAGCCCGCGATCAGGGCGGCGACGATACGGTTCATTAGCGGCTCTCCCGTTCACGCGAAGAGCGGCTGTCGCGACGCGAATTGACTTCTACTGTCTGCATGGCTTCCTGTGGCATTACGGTATTGGCTGCGGGTGCGGCCGCTGCGGCGCGCGCTGCCGCGGCCGAGGCGTCCGACGCCGCCTGCTGGGCGATCAACTTGTCGAGCGGCAGGTACAGCAGATTGCTGCCCGTCTTCGCGTCGACCATGACCTTGCTGGCGCTGCTGAACACTTGCTGCATCGTTTCCAGGTACATGCGGTCGCGCGTGACGGCCGGCGCCTTCTGGTATTCGACCAGCACCTGCTTGAAGCGCGACGCATTACCTTCGGAGTTCTCAGTCACCATGGCCCGGTAGGCCTCGGCTTCCTGCAGCAGGCGGAATGCTGAGCCGCGTGCTTTTGGAATGACGTCATTGGCGTAGGCCTGGCCTTCATTCTTCTGGCGCTCACGGTCCTGGCCTGCCTTGACGGCATCGTCGAAGGCGGCTTGCACCTGCTCCGGCGGCTGCACGGCCTGCATCGTCACATTGTTAATCAACACGCCAGCCTTGTAACCATCAAGAATCTGCTGCATCAATTTCTGCGTGTCAAAGGCCACTTTTTCGCGGCCTTCATACAGCACGAAGTCCATCTTGCTGCGGCCGACCACTTCGCGGATCGCCGTCTCGGCGACCTGGCGCAGGGTGTCTTCCTGGTCGCGCACGCTGAACAGCCATTCCACCGGATCTTTCAAGGTGTACTGCACCGCGAACTGGATGTCGATGATGTTTTCATCGTCCGTCAGCATCAGCGACTCGCTGGCCTGCTTGTTGCGCAGCGACTGGCGGTAACCCACTTCCACCGTGCGCACCTGCGACACGTTGACGGTTTCATCGGTCTGGAACGGATACGGCCAGCGCCAGTTGAGACCGGCCGGCGCCGTGCGCGTGTATTGGCCAAACGTCAGCACCACGCCGCTCTGGCCCTCTTGCACGATAAAGGCGCCGCTGGCGAGCCAGATGAAGACGGCGATCACGCCGACCACGCCGGCGGTGATGCCGGCGCCCTTCATGTCGGGACGCGGGCCGCTGCCGCCACCGTTGTTATTGCCGCCGTTGTCGGGACGGTTCTTCTGTCCGAAAAACGCGTTCAGGCGCTGATTGAAATCGCGCCACAGCTGATCGAGGTCCGGCGGACCTTCGCCGGGCTTTTTGCCTTCTTGGGCTTTCTTGCCGTCGTCCTTGCGATTGCCCCAGCGGGGATCGTTCAGGGACAACTTCAAGCCTGTTTTTTTGAGTAGGGAGACAAGCATAACTATCGTGTTCCGACTTGGGAGTGGGTGGAAATCCTATCGTCCTCGCCAGGCTCTTCGTCCTGGTCCGGGGCGGCGCCATCGTGCTGGTCGTACTGACCGTCAAACTGATCTTCCTGTGCTTCATCGTTCTGGTACAGATGGGCCGAACCGGGCGCCTTCCTGGCCATCTCGACGATCGCATCGCGCAGCAGGTCGAGCCCGCTACCCTTCTGCGCACTGACGAACACGCGACTGATCGTAGCATATTCGTCGCGCTCCACCGAAGGCTCCAGCCCGGCCGCATCGATCTTGTTCCACACGAGGATTTGCGGAATATGATCGGCGCCGATCTCTTTCAAGACCAGGTTGACCTGCTCGATCTGCTCCATACGCACCGGCGACGCGGCGTCGACGACGTGCAGCAGCAGATCGGCATGGATGGTTTCTTCGAGCGTGGCGCGGAAGGCGGCCACCAGCTGATGCGGCAATTCGCGCACGAAGCCGACCGTGTCGGAGATCACCACATTGCCCACTTCCTGGCCCAGGTAAACCCGGCGCGAGGTGGTGTCCAGGGTGGCGAACAGCTGGTCGGCGACGTACACGCCGGCCTTGGTCACGGCATTGAACAGGGTCGACTTGCCGGCATTGGTATAGCCGACGAGGGACACGGAGAATGTGTGATTGCGGCCGCGCGCGCGGCGCTGCGTTTCGCGCTGCTTGTGCAGCTTTTCCAGGCGCGCGCGCAAGGACTTGACGCGCTCGCCGATCAGCCGGCGGTCGGTCTCGAGCTGCGTCTCGCCGGGACCGCGCAAGCCGATACCGCCCTTTTGCCGTTCCAGGTGGGTCCAGCCGCGGATCAGGCGCGTGGCCAGATGCTGCAGCTGGGCCAGCTCGACTTGCAGCTTGCCCTCGTGGCTCTTGGCGCGCTGCGCGAAGATGTCGAGGATCAGGCTGGTACGGTCGAGCACGCGCACATTCAGGCGCTTTTCCAGATTGCGCTGCTGGGCGGGCGAGAGGGCGTGATTGAAGATGACGATTTCCAGGCCATCGTTGACGACGGCGTCGCCAATTTCATCGGCCTTGCCGCTGCCGACGAAATACGCGGAATCGGGACTGGAACGCTTGGCCGTGATGGTGGAAATCGGATCCGCACCAGCCGAACGCGACAACAGCATGAGTTCCTCCATGCTGGCGGCGAAGTCGCTGTGACCGAAGTCAACCCCGACTAGTGCCGCGCGCATGATGGCATCTGATGAGTTGCGGCGGACGCCGACGCCGATGCAAACGCATCAGCGCCACTGGCGCGGACGGGGGCGATGGAGGGTGAAAGGCGCTGGGCCGTCAAGCTCAACGCTTTACTCCGCTTCAGATTCAATATTGAGATTGACGGCACGGGCCGGCACCACTGTCGAGATGGCATGCTTGTACACCATCTGCGTGACCGTATTGCGCAGCAATACGACATATTGATCGAACGATTCGATATGGCCCTGCAATTTAATGCCATTGACCAAGTAGATCGAGACAGGAACATGCTCTTTGCGTAATGCATTGAGGAATGGGTCTTGTAACAGTTGCCCTTTGTTGCTCATAACAGCTCCGTTGTTTATGTTGTTGTGTAAGAATTGGAGGCGACTCGCTTGATTTCAAGTGCTCTCACACCTTTCAAAGAAAGAAAGATGCGTCATAGCTACTGTAACCTGTTTTCGCGATCGCTGTCGCGCATGGCGCATTAACACTTTATTATTTCCGTGCAAAAGCCATTGAATTGGCTGTCGGCGCCGCATTATCTCTGCGGCGCCTTAATATGCACTTAATTTTACTTGCTTGGCGTGCGTGCAAACGGATTTTTACCCGTACGCAGTTCGATGCGCAGCGGCGTGCCGACCAGGGCAAACGTATCGCGGAAATGCTTTTCCAGATAACGCTTGTACGGATCGCCAACGGCGTCGAGCGCATTGCCGTGAATAACGATCACAGGCGGGTTCATGCCGCCCTGGTGGGCATAACGCAGCTTCGGACGGATCGAGCCCTTGCGGCGCGGTTCCTGCTTCTCCACGGCCTCGATCAGGGCGCGCGTCAGCTTCGGCGTCGACAGGTCGCACATGGCGGCCGCATAGGCGGCGTTGAGCGACTTCATCAATGGACCGATGTTGGTGCCTTTCAGCGCCGAAATGAAATGCATCTGCGCGAACGACAGGAAATCGAGCTTGCGGTCGATATCGATCTTGATTTCATCGCGCTGGTGCGATTGCAAGCCATCCCATTTGTTCACGGCCACGACCAGCGCGCGGCCCGATTCCAGGATGAAGCCGGCGATATGCGCGTCCTGCTCGGAAATATCCTGCTGCGCGTCGAGCATCAGCACGACCACGTTGGCTTCGGAAATCGACTGCAGCGTTTTCACCACCGAGAATTTCTCGATCGCTTCAAACACCTTGCCGCGGCGGCGGATACCGGCCGTGTCGATCAAGGTGTATTGCTGGCCATCGCGCTCGAACGGAATCTCGATCGAGTCGCGCGTCGTGCCCGGCATGTCGAAGGCGATCACGCGCTCTTCGCCCAGCAAGGTGTTGATCAAAGTCGACTTGCCCACGTTCGGACGGCCGACGAGGGCGATCTTGATGCCGCGGTCGGTCTTTTCCAGCTCTTCGGGCTCATCCGGACGCTGCGCGAACGCCAGGTCCAGCATCACTTCGACGAGATCGTTGACGCCGTCGCCGTGCGCCGACGAGATCGCATACGGATCGCCCATGCCCAATTCATAGAATTCGGACACGACGGCCGTGTAGCGCATGCCTTCGCTTTTGTTGACCACCAGCAAGACCGGGCGACCGCTCTTGCGCAGGAAGTCGACGATGGTCTTGTCATGCGGGGTCAGGCCTTGGCGGCCGTCCACGATGAACACCACCACGTCGGCCTCGGCCACGGCCTGCTTGGTCTGCAGTGCCATCTGGTGCATGATGCCTTCCTTGGCGACGGGTTCGAAACCACCCGTATCGATGACTAGGAAGGGACGTTCGCCGACACGGCCTTCGCCATAGTGACGATCGCGCGTCAACCCAGGCAAATCCGCCACCAGCGCATCGCGCGAGCGGGTCAGACGATTGAATAAAGTCGATTTCCCAACATTGGGTCGACCTACTAGTGCAATAACCGGCTTCATTGTATTACTCGACCGCGAGAGCGGTCACTGTCCCTGATTGGGTTTGAAAAATCAAATTCGAACCGGCAACAACAGGAGCCGAAACAATCGGGCTACCGTCGGTGCTGACACGACCTATTAATGCGCCATCTTCCCGTGACAGGAAGTGGATATAACCTTGATAGTCGCCGACGGCGACGCTGCGGCCGTAGGAGGCCGGCGTCGACAGGCGGCGGCGCGCCAGCGCCTCATTCTTCCAGGCGCTCTGGCCGCCTTCGCGGCTGAACGCCACCACGGCGCCCTGGGCGTCGGCGACGAACACGAAACGCTGGTCGACGGCCACGCCCACATCGGACGAGATCGGCTTGGTCCAGCGCGGCACGCCCGTGGCGGCATCGAAGCAGCCCGCCTTGCCCTGGTAGGTGACGGCGCACACTTCGCCTTCGAACACCACCGGCGCGCCGGCGATGTCGGAGACGCGCTCCAGTTCGGTAGCGCCGCGCGGTTCGCTGACGACGATCTCCCAGCGTACCACACCGGTGGCCGCCGTCAGTGCCAGCAGCTTGCCGCCCGGCTGGGCCACGTAGATATTCGCGCCGCCCAGCACCATGCCCGGCGCATTGCGCAAGGTCAATGCTGGCGTGGCGCGCTGCACCGTCCACTTGCGTTCGCCCGTCTTGGCGTCGAAGCCGACGATACGGTTGTCCACGCTGCGCACCACGACCACGCCCTGTCCCACGACGGGCGCCGTCAATACTTCGCTGGAGGCCTGCGCCTTCCACAGCTGCTTGCCATCGGCGTCAAACGCCAGCACGGCGCCCTTGGCGGCGCCCACGGCCACCACGCTGCCATCGCTGCCAGCGCTCGACGTGATGTCGCTGCCGGCCTTGATGCGCCACGTTTCACGGCCGCTGGCCGCATCCAGGCGCGCCAGCGCGCCATCGGCGTTGACCACGTACAGGCTGTTGCCGGCCAGCGCAGGCGTAAACGCGTACACGCCGGCCTTGCCGATCGAATACTTCCAGGCGTCGCGCACGGCAATGCTCGATTTTAACTCGACCAGCTTGGCCGGTTCGACTTTCGGATCTTTCGAGGCGAACGGATTCCAGGACGAGCAACCGGCCATCAGGGCCAACAGACTTGCAGCTACCAGCTTTTCAGTGACACGCATAAGTGTTATCCAACCTTTTTCTTGTACTTGTAAGGGCACGGCAGGCGGCGCACAACGCCGCGCGGCCGCACCATCAGTGTTCCTGTCAGGCGGCGGCCTTGTCAGCCTTGGCCTTGTCTTCCGGCACCGTACCGCCGATCGCTTCCAGTTTGACCTG
This sequence comes from Janthinobacterium sp. GW460-12-1-14-LB5, assembly GCF_059423585.1. Classification (NCBI taxonomy): domain Bacteria; kingdom Pseudomonadati; phylum Pseudomonadota; class Betaproteobacteria; order Burkholderiales; family Oxalobacteraceae; genus Janthinobacterium; species Janthinobacterium sp. GW460-12-1-14-LB5. Next base: position 15,420 of record NZ_JBWKYD010000026.1, read on the forward strand.
GATCAATTGACGGCCTGGATTGTTCTTGTCCGTCGCGGCTATCGCGGCCAGGTAGGCCGTGCGCGCATCGGCCAGCTTGTTTTGCGCTACCAGAATGTCGCCCTTGCGGTCGGCCACGGCGCCGGCAAATTGCGCCACGGTGGCCGTCGCCAGCACTTTCAACGCTTCATCGTAGGCTTTTTCGTCCAGCAAGACACCGGCCAGGCGCAGCTTGGCGATGGCCTTGTACTCTTCCGTGCCGTGCTCGGCCACCCATTGCAGCTGGGTCTTCGCCGTTTTCAGGTCATTCGCGTCGAACGCCACCTTGGCCGCGGCCAGGGCGCTCATCTGCGCATATGCCGTGCCGCTGAAGCGCGATTGCATGTCGCCAGCCGCGCGCATCACCTTGGCCGTGTCCTTGGCGGCGATGGCGTTTTGCAGTTCGTCGTACAGCTGGCCCGCCTGCGCCGCCTGCGTGCGCTGGTAGTACTGCCAGCCAGCCCAGCCGCTGTAGCCGGCCAGCGCCACGATCAGGACCCAGGAGGTCAGATTGCCATTGCGCTGCCACCAGGCCTTGAGGGTTGCCAGTTGTTCTTGTTCTTCGTGATCGTATGCCATGGGTCGTCAGTTTGAATGAGTAGTTGATCGAGGGTAGTACGGTCTTGCTGCAAATTAATGGTGGTGATGCACGTGGCCGCCAGGACCATGGTCGTGGCCGCAATCATGGTCGCCGATGATCTGGTCCACCACGTAATCGACGACATCGTCGAACGGCACCGTGTTCTGCTGCGCGCCCGCATCGGCTTCGCGCATGGCTTTCACCGTGGCAACATTGTTGGCGATTTCATCGTCGCCCAGGATCACGGCAAACGCCGCGCCACTGGCATCGGCTTTTTTCATTTGCGTCTTGAAGCTGCCGCCGCCGTTGCTCGCTGCGCAATGTAGCACAACGTCCAGGCCTGCATCGCGAATCCGCTCGGCCAGCACGAACGCTTGCAAGCCAGCCTGCTCGCCCTGGTGCACCAGATACACGTCGCACTGGGCCGGGGCTTCCGGTTCAGCCGCATCCTTCATCAGCAGCACCAGGCGTTCGACGCCCATGCCGAAACCGACGGCGGGCGTCGATTTGCCGCCGAACATTTCCACCATGCCGTCATAGCGGCCGCCGGCGCAGACCGTGCCTTGCGCGCCCAGCTTGTCGCTGACCCACTCGAACACCGTGCGGTTGTAGTAATCGAGGCCGCGCACCAGGCGTGGATTGATGGTGAACGGGATATTATTGTGGTTCAAGATCTTCTGCACGCCGTGGAAGTGGGCCAGCGATTCTTCGCCCAGGTAGTCCAGCAGCTTCGGCGCGCCATTGACCAGGTCCTGCATGGCAGGATTCTTGGTGTCCAGAATGCGCAGCGGATTGCTGTGCAGGCGGCGCTTGGCTTCTTCGTCGAGCAGCTCGCTGTGGCTTTCCAGGTAGGCGATCAGGTCGGCGCGGTGGCGCAGGCGCTCGGCCGCGTCGCCGATCGAGTTCAGTTCCAGGCGGATGCCTTCCAGGCCCAGGTCATCCCACAGGCGGCGCGACAGCATGATGATCTCGGCGTCGATATCCGGGCCCGTGAAACCGATGGCTTCCACGCCGAACTGGTGGAACTGGCGGTAGCGGCCCTTTTGCGGGCGCTCGTGGCGGAACATCTGGCCCTTGTACCACAGGCGTTTCGGGCCTTCGTACACGAGGTTGTGCTCGACGACGGCGCGCACGACGCCGGCCGTGCCTTCAGGACGCAGGGTCAGGTTGTCGCCGTTCATCGAATCGGTGAACGAGTACATTTCCTTTTCGACGATGTCGGTCACGGCGCCGATGGCGCGCGCGAACAGCTTCGTTTCTTCCACGATCGGCGTGCGGATCTGCTGGAAACCGTAGCTTTGCAGCACGGATTGTGCCGTGTTTTCAAACAATTCCCACAGCGGGGCGTCGGCGGGCAGCACGTCGTTCATGCCTTTCACCGCGGTAATTTTATCGAATTTCTTATTTTCGGACATAGTGTTCTTCTTTACTTTTTATCGGATCAGGCTCAGACGGCAACCGTGTTTCCATAGTGACTCTGTACATACTTCAAGACGATGTCCTGGAATTCCTCGACGATGCGTTCGCCGCGCAGGGTGACGACTTTTTCGCCGTCCACAAACACGGGGGCGGCAGGCGACTCGCCCGTGCCGGGCAGGCTGATGCCGATGTTCGCATGCTTCGATTCGCCGGGACCGTTGACGATGCAGCCCATCACGGCCACGTTCATCGCTTCCACGCCCGGATACGATTTCTTCCACTCCGGCATCTGCTCGCGCAGATACGTCTGGATATTGTCGGCCAGCTCCTGGAAGGTGGTCGACGTCGTCCGCCCGCAGCCTGGGCAGGCGATCACCATGGGCGCGAACTTGCGCAAGCCCATGGTTTGCAGGATTTCCTGGCCGACGATGACTTCGCGCGTGCGGTCGCCGCCCGGTTCGGGCGTGAGCGAAATGCGGATGGTGTCGCCGATGCCTTCCTGCAGCAGCACGGCCAGGGCCGCAGTGGACGCCACGATGCCCTTGCTGCCCATGCCCGCTTCCGTCAGGCCCAGGTGCAGCGGATAGTCGCAGCGCTGCGCCAGCTCGCGGTACACGGCGATCAGGTCTTGCACACCAGAAACTTTGCACGACAGGATGATCTTGTCGCGGCCCAGGCCCAGCTCTTCGGCGCGCACGGCGTTTTCAATCGCCGACGTCACCAGCGCCTCGTACATGACGGCTTGCGCCGGCCATGGCTCGGCGCGGCCCGCGTTTTCGTCCATGATGCGTGCCAGCAAGGCTTGATCCAGGCTGCCCCAGTTCACGCCGATGCGCACCGGCTTGTCGTACTTGCAAGCCGCTTCGATCATTTGCGCAAATTGCGTGTCGCGCTTGGCGCCCTTGCCCACGTTGCCCGGATTGATGCGGTACTTCGACAGCGCGCGCGCGCAATCGGGATAATCGTTGAGCAGGGTATGGCCGTTGTAGTGGAAATCGCCCACCAGCGGCACGTCGATGTCCATCTTGTCGAGCTGCTCGCGGATGTAGGGCACGGCCGCGGCCGCTTCCGGACGGTCCACCGTCAGGCGCACCAGTTCCGAACCGGCACGCGCCAGTTCCTTGATCTGGATCGCCGTGCCGATGGCGTCGGCCGTATCCGTGTTCGTCATCGACTGCACCACCACGGGGGCGTCGCCGCCCACCCAGATCTGGCGCTGGCCATGCGAGATCAGTACCTTGCGGCTGTCGCGGCGGCCGGAAGGGCCGGAGCCGATCGCTGTTTTCGAGGTAGCCATAATATTATCTTGTGAGTTTGCTTATTTAAACTACTTGCTTAAACGACTGATTTCAATACCTGATTGATGCTTGTTTGATAATTATTTAATGCTCACGCGCGAAATCGTACCGCCCGCCACGGTCGGCAAGTCCAGCTTGGCGCCGCGCAAAGTTGCCTGCACGACACCCGGCTTGCCCACCACCAAGGTGGCTGGGCCCGTGATATCGAATGTTTCCGTGCTGCCCGCCTTGACCATGCGCGAAATCAGCGGCGAAGCGCCGGGACGGCGGATCTCGACCCAGGAATCCTGCTCCACCTTCAGCACCAGCGCATTCGCGCCCACGGCAGGGGCGGCGGCGGCAGCGGGCGGCGTGACGGCGGCCGTCGCCGCTGGCGGCGTTGCCGGTGCAGCTGCTGGCGGCACGGCGGCGGCCGGCGCCGAAGCGGCGGCGGAGGCCGGTGCGCCCGTCTGCGTATCGTTGCCTGGCGGCGGCGGCACGGAAATCAGGGGCACGGATGGCGTCTGCACGGGCGTCAAATCCTGGCCCGGCTTGATCAGGGTCGTTTCCACGGGGCCCACGTCCGCATGCGCCGTTTCTTTCTCGGTGTGCGAGGACAGCAGGCTGGCCGGCACATAGCCGAGTTTATAGGCGCCAAAGGCGGCCGCCACGACGACGGCCACGGCGCCGGCGATCCAGAGGGGGGTCTGGTTCGACGAGCGCTGCGTCATCGACGGGAAGCGCGATTCCGAGAACGTGGCGGAAATCTCGCGCCGCACGGGCGCGGCCGGGTCTTGCGCCGGCGCCGGGTGGACTTCGATCATGGCCACCAGCGGCGCCGCGTCGAGACGCACCACCTTGGCATAGGCGCGCACGAAACCGCGCACCACGGCCACGTTCGGCAAGGCCGCCATGTCGCCCTCTTCCAGCGCGATCACCTGGCGCGGCGCCAGCTTGAGCTGGTCGGCCACCTGTTCCACGGGCCAGCCCAGCGCTTCGCGCTGCGCCTTTAATTGTGCACCTGCCAACGCAAGATTGCCCTGGGGCTGCTGCTGAGGCGTTTCTGCCCACTCTGAATTCATTGGTATCCCTGTCTCACTCATCAAACGCCCCATTTTGATAAGCAGCATATTCGGGGGAGGCGGAATGGTGGTTGCGCAAATGCGCCCCCAGGCCAGCTTCCGCACCCGCATCCCCGAGCTTATGCTGCACCTTGATCCCGAGCCACAGCACATCGGCCGCCTGGCTCTCCATTGTCGCTACTTTACCGAGCCGCTCAAGGTAATGAGCCGCTTGCCGGTAATCCTGCTGTTGGTAATACACGCGCACCAGGCCGGCATAGGTCATTGCCGCGCCAGGTGCGATGCGCTCCGCCTTGAGCCAGTAGCTGGCGGCGCGCGGGTAATCTTTCATGAGCAGGCTGCACGCGGCCGCATTATGCAGCGCAAGTTCAGGCGTGCCATAGGCGGCATCTTGCAATGCGGCATCAAAATACGCCAGCGACTGCGCCGCGCGCCCGGTCTGGCACAGAAACAGGCCATAATTATTGCTCAACTCGGGATTGTGGGGCGCGAGGCGCAATGCGTAAAGAAAATCTTTTTCAGCAGCCACAGGTTGACGCATGGCAGCAAAAATCAGGGCGCGCATGCCGCGCACCTGGGCATTGTCCGGCACCAGCTGCACCGCCTGCTCCGCTTCGGCCAACGCCACCGCAAACTGGTCTTGCATATAATAGGCGCTGGCCAGCTGCAAGCGCAAGGCGGCGCGCTGCTCGACAGAGGCAGCTTGCTCTTTGTCCACGGTGGAAGCACAGCCGGCCAGCAGCACGCCCAGGCTGACAACAGCCGCGGCAAGTACGCCAGGATAAGCCATGCTTCCCCGCATCAGGAGCGGATCTCCACGATCTTGCCGAAGTTGGCGCCAAATTTCTGTTGATACTCAGTCATCTTTTCCATGCGTTCCTGCACCCGCGTGCGGTCCTTGACTTCGCCGGCCAGCTGGCCGCAGGCCGCATCGATATCGTCGCCGCGCGTCTTGCGCACGGTGGTGATGATGCCGCCATCTATCAGTACCTGGGCAAACGCCTTGATGCGCGGGTTTTTCGAGCGGAACAGGCCCGACTCGGGGAAAGGATTGAACGGGATCAGGTTGAACTTGCAGTTCACGCCGAACTCGCGGTCTTGCACCAGCGCCAGCAGTTCGCGCGCGTGCTCGTCGCTGTCGTTGACGCCGTCGAGCATGCAGTATTCGAAGGTAATGAAATCGCGCGGGGCGAATTCCAGATAGCGTTTACAGGCCGCCATCAATTCCTTCAGCGGGTATTTCTTGTTCAGTGGAATCAGCCCGTCGCGCAAGGCATCGTTCGAGGCGTGCAGCGAGACGGCCAGGGCCACCGGCACTTCCTGCGACAGCTTGTCCATCATCGGCACCACGCCCGAGGTCGACAGGGTCACGCGGCGGCGCGACAGGCCGTAGGCGTTGTCGTCGAGCATCAATTTCAGGGCCGTGACGGTCGGTTCAAAGTTCAGCAGGGGCTCGCCCATGCCCATCATCACCACGTTGGTGATCTGGCGCTCGCCTTTCGGGCCTGGCTCAATGCCCTTGGTACGGCGCAATTCGAATTCCGCCATCCACAGCTGGCCGATGATTTCGCCCACGGACAGGTTGCGGTTGAAGCCTTGCTTGCCCGTCGAGCAGAAACGGCAATTCACGGCGCAGCCGGCCTGGGTCGAAATGCACAGGGTGCCGCGGTTTTCTTCCGGGATGAACACGGTTTCCACGGCATTGCCATTGCCCACATCAACGAGCCACTTGCGCGTGCCGTCCGTCGACGTATGGTCGCTGATGATGGCCGGGGCGCGCACTTCGGCGCGCGTGGCCAGCTTGTCGCGCAGCGACTTGGCCAGATCCGTCATGGCGTCGAAATCGGAAGCGCCGAACTGGTGTATCCAACGTTGCAATTGTTTCGCACGAAACGGTTTCTCTCCCAACTCGGCGCAGTAAGCGATGAGTTGCGCGGGATCAAGGTCCAGCAAGTTGGTGAGGGTCGTCGTATTCATGATCTTGTCTATTCTAAAAATCCGTCCCCGCGCGCATCAGGGGCAAAGCACCACAGCGCAGCGGGAACAGGGGGTGATAAGTTATTTCACAGATAACGCCAGGAAATAACGTTATCTAAGGCAATTAAGCCTTCAGTTCTGGGAAGAAGTAAGCGATTTCCACTTTAGCAGCTTCGACAGCGTCGGAACCGTGTACGGCGTTGGCGTCGATCGAATCGGCGAAATCGGCGCGGATCGTGCCTTTTTCTGCTTTCTTCGGATCGGTCGCGCCCATCAGGTCACGGTGGGCCAGAACGGCGTTTTCGCCTTCCAGGGCCTGGATCATGACTGGACCGGAAACCATGAAGTCGACCAGATCCTTGAAGAAGCCGCGCTCTTTGTGCGCTGCGTAGAAACCTTCAGCTTGTTCGCGCGACAGTTGGGTCATGCGTGCTGCAACGATTTTCAGGCCAGCGTTTTCAAAACGGGAGTAGATTTGACCGATTACGTTTTTTGCAACTGCGTCTGGTTTGATGATCGACAGGGTGCGTTCGATTGCCATGTGTGAAAACTCCAATAAAAAGTAAGGTTTAAAACGGTAAATTGATAACTCAATCAACCTTTGATTTTACCATACTCCACCCCATATCACCCAGACAGGCAGGGGGCATCCTTCCCTGCCGCTTGAGTTTAATGAAATCTTAAGCTGCTTTTTTGGCAAATTCCGGCCCTCATGCTATCCTTGGGCAAAGCAGTAATTTGAATTGACAACACGGAGGCACTATGAATCAGAACATGCAACGCACCTTTGACCTGTCGGGGGGCATGCAGCAAGTCCGCCATCAGGTCTTGCGCAACACTTACTGGCTGCTGGCACTGTCCATGATACCGACCGTGCTGGGCGCCTTCATCGGCGTGCAGATGCACTTGCCGATGCTGACCGGCGGCATGGGCTTCATCATCTTCATGGCCGTCGCATTCGGCTTCATGTACGCGATCGAGAAAACCAAGAACTCGGGCCTCGGCGTTGCCGTCCTGCTGGGCTTTACCTTCTTCATGGGCCTGATGCTCACGCCTATCCTGACGCGCACGCTCGGCTACTCGAACGGCGGCATGCTGATCATGACGGCATTCGGCGGCACGGCCACCATCCTGGCCGTGATGGCGACGATCGCCACGGTGTCGAAGCGCGACTTCTCGGCCATGGGCAAATGGCTGTTCGCCGGCGTGATCGTGCTGATCCTGGCATCGGTGGCGAACATCTTCCTGGGCCTGTCGGCACTGTCGATCGTGATCTCCATGGTCGCCATCGCCATCTTCTCGGCCTACATCCTGTATGACGTGCAGCAAATCATCAACGGCGGCGAGACCAACTACATCTCGGCCACCCTGCGCATCTACCTGGACGTGTACAACATCTTCACCAGCCTGCTGTCACTTTTAGGTTTCGCTGGCGGCAGCCGCGACTAAGCGCTGCGATTGAAACAGCAAAAAGCCGACCCGCGGGTCGGCTTTTTTACGTCTGTTTAAATTACTTGATCTTCTCCGCCACCTCCAGCAGGCACGCGCGGGCGCGGTCCAGGGTCGGGTTGTCGCGCTGGGCCGCATACACGGCATAGGCGGAATGCGAGAATTCGGGCGCGTCGCGCACGCGGTACAGCAAGCCCCCGTCGAGATACGGCTGCGCGCTGCCGATGCGAAAATAACTGGCGCCGCCCACTTCCAGCAGGTAGACGAGGGCCAGCGGCCCCAGCGAAATCGACACGGGCGGGCTGCTCAGCTCCGGATACGCCGCCTGGTGGTTGGCCGCAAAGCTGGGGCCCCAGTCCACGTACACGTACTTATCGGCAAGCATCTGCCCGTCCGCGCGCGTGGTCACCATCACCAGTTTTTCCTCGGCCAGCAACTCGCTGACGAGGCCCGGACGCTGCGGCGGGTTGTACAGCACGGCCAGATCCAGCGAGCCGTCGTGCACGGCGTCGAGCAGGCGCGCGGGGCTGTCGACTTCGGCGCGCAAGGCGATCTCGGGGCAGTCGCGGCTCATGCGTATCAGCCAGTCGCCGAGCAGCGGCTGCCACAGGCTCAGCTCGCAGCCGATGCTGACGGCGTCGTCGCGCCCCGGCGGTAAGGCCACCTGGTGGCGCGCCCGCTCCCACACCTGCACCATGGTGGCAGCATGGCGCATGAAGCGTTCGCCGGCTGGCGTCAGGCGCGCGCCCGCCTTGTTGCGCACGAATAGCTGGCGCCCCAGCTGCTGCTCCAGCGTGCGGATGCGGGCGCTGACGGCCGTCTGCGTCACGTGCATGCGTTCGGCAGCCATGATGAAACTGCCGCAGGAAGCCACTTCCAGGAAGGTACGCGCTTGATTGATATCCATCAATCCATCATATCAGGTGCCGCACATCTCAACTCACGCGCTCGTAGCCACCGAGCACGCCCTGCTTCGACAACACCCATTGCCACAGCTGCAAGTCGCGCGCGCGGAAGGCGCCCGCGCACGACAGCAGATAATATGACCACATGCGGTGGAAACGCTCGCCCAGCTGGGCGGCAAAGCGCGGCCACGCCTGTTCAACATTCGCATGCCAGGCCATCAGGGTCTTGTCGTAGTCGGCGCCGAAGTTATGCAAGTCCTCGGCGACAAACAGATCGTCGATGGCGTCGCCGATCTGGCCGATGGACGGCAAGTCGCCATTCGGGAAGATGTATTTGTCGATCCACGGGTCGCACGTGGAATGGCGTTTATTTTTGCCGATCGTGTGCAGCAGGAACAGGCCGTCGTCCTCCAGGCAGCGGTGCGCCACTTCCATGAAGGTGCGGTGATTCTTGTGTCCCACGTGCTCGAACATGCCGATGCTGACGATGCGGTCAAATTTTTCATCGGTGTCGCGGTAATCCTGCAGGCGGAAATCCAGCTTTTCGCCGCCCGGCATGCCGCGCGCATACGCAACCTGCTCTTGCGAAATCGTCACGCCCACGCACTGCACCCCGTATTTCTCCGCCGCATAGCGCATGAAACTGCCCCAGCCGCAGCCGATGTCGAGCACGCGCATGCCCGGCTCCAGGCGCAGCTTGCGGCAGACCAGATCGAGCTTGGCTTCCTGCGCCTCGGCCAGATTATTCGCATCCTTCCAGTAGCCGCACGTATACGTCATGCGCGGATCGAGCATGGCCGCATAGAAGGCGTTGCCCAGGTCGTAGTGTTCCTTGCCCACCATCCACGCGCGGCGCTCCGTCTGCAGGTTGAACAGGCGCGCATACAGCGCGTGGAAGGCCAGGCGCATGGGGCGCACGTCGTCGGCCACGCGGGCGCGCAGCAGATGGCAAAAGAATTCATCGAGCTGCTGCGCATCCCAGTCGCCATCCATGTAGGCTTCACCGAGGCCCAGGTTGCCGCTGGCAAAAGCCCGCTCGGGCACGCCGGGCTTGCGCAGCTGCATGTCCCAAGCGGCGCGGCCATTCAGGCGGATGTCGGCGCGGGCCAGCAGTTCGGCCGCTTCGCGGGTGAGGCGCGTGTCGCGCTGGAGTTCAGTATTACTTGCCGGTGCTTGCTGTAACTGTGTCATTTGCTGCGTGTTCATGCCCTGCCGCCTCCAGATGGTTGTCGGTGCCGGCGCGCGCCGGCAAGTCCACTCAGAGGCCCGGCGGCACACCAGCCATCAAATTATCCGCCCGCCATGACCATCTGGATAATGAAACATCATGGCCATTCATATCAAAATAATTGCTGCAAAATGATTTCAATCAATTATTTTATGGAAATATCTTATACAAGAAGCGCACCGTAGCATGAAAAAAGCCGCCTGTTCGGCGGCCGTTCCCTGCGCGTTCGCGGCAATCCGGATGCCAATCAAAAGTCGTGATTCGGCGGATACTTGCTGTAAAAATCGTTATCCCATTTGAAGTTGGTAAACGCCACCGTCATCGATACGTCGAGCGCTTCGACGAAATGCCAGCAGCCGACGGGCAGGAACAGGATCTCGCCCGGCGCCAGCACGCATTCGCGCACCTGCACGTCGGCCATCAGCGGATAGCGCCGCACGTCGATGTCGCGTCCGTCGACGGGCGTAAAACAGTGGCGCTGGTTGTACACGCGCGCCACTTCGCAGGCGGCCATGATGCGCAGGCGCTTGCGCCCCTTGACTTGCGCCATGAAATTGTTCGTCAGGTCGTGGTGGAACGGCGTCACCGTGCCGGCCGGGCCAAACCATAAAAAACCCGTCGGGCCGCCACTCTGCTCCAGATACTCGGGCAGCTGGCCGATATCGTCCCACAGCTCGCGCAAGGCTTGCCGGTTCTGCGAATTGTTATTCGCCGTCATATAGAAATCATTGGTCGCGCCGCTGTTCTCGACCAGGCTGGCGTACTCGCCGAACGCCATCTTGCGCTTGTGCGCCACGCTGTTCATTTCATACTGGGCATCAGCTTCGCGGCCGAACTGCACTTCCACTTCGCGCTGCGCGTAATGTTCGCGGAAATACGCCGGACTCCATTTACTCAAGGCGGGCCAGTCGTCCAGCATGCCCGTGATGATGACGGGCTGGTTGGTCGAATAGTATTCGTCGAGGAATTCCTGCGCGGAAAGCCTCTCGCGGCGGGGAATCTCGGGGGGCCGCAGCTGGTTCAGCTTGCGCTGGATATCGATCACCCAATCGCGCTTGGCCAGGCGGTTCGACAGGCGCACGGCGCCGGCCAGGTAGGGACTCTGCAGCGCCAGCTCCACTTCGCGGCGCGCCAGGGGCTCGGCGATGCCGGCCTGCTGCAGCACCGGCATCAGCGCCGACGGGTGGCTGCCCAGCATGAGGTTTTCCGCGATCCAGCCGCGCCACTCGCGGCTCAGTTCCTGTTCCTGCTGCAGCTCGTGCTGCTTGACTCCGAATGCCGATACCGCCGCCATCGCCCGCCTCCTGTGTTGTGTGTGACCAAACGCGACTAAACGGCCGGACAGCATGACTATCCGGCCGCGTCTTACGCTACATCAACATTACCGCACTTTCCACACCTCGGTCGCCAGCACGCCATTCGCGTCGCCATCGAGTTCCCACGAGAACGCGCCGCGCAAGCCCTGGTCCTTGACGTATTTGACCTTGGTGCCGATGACGGTCGGATCGTCATAGCTCCACCACTGGCCGCCCGCACCCGTGTACAGGTACAGCTGCTTGGTCACGGGATGGTAGTAGCGCGTGCCGGCTTTGGCGACGAGGATTTTATAGTCCTCGATGCCCGACTCGTAGGTGCCCGGCGCCGTGCCCGTGGCCGCCTGATACAGGCCATCGCCATTCGGACCCGGCGCCACGCCCGTCCAGCCGCGGCCATAGAACGGTATGCCCAGCAGCAGCTTGTCGCGCGGCACGCCGGCGGCAATCATGTACTGCACCGCCTTGTCGCCCACGTATTCGCGCGCCATGCCCGTCGACGGATCGGCAGGGTCGGCATACAGCTGGGCGTTGAAGTTGGTGCTGTTTTCCCAGCCGCCGTGGAAGTCGTACGTCATCAGATTGATCCAATCCATGTACTGCGAGTACAGGGCCGGTTCCGTGTTGTCGATCTTGTCCTTGCCGGCGCCGACAGCGGCCGTCAGCAAGTAGCGCTTGCCATTGGCGGCGCCCAGCGCATCGAGCTGGCTGCGGAATTCCGCCATCAGCAAGGTGAAGTTGCGCTTGTCGTTGGGGCTGACCGTGTTGTACGGCTGGCCGCCGCCGACCGGGTATTCCCAGTCGATGTCAATGCCGTCAAAGATGTTGGCCGCCGCACCCGCGCCGCCGCGACCGCCCTGCACCGGCAAGTTGCCCTTGATGTAGATGTCGATACACGAGCGCACCATCTGCTTGCGCAGCGCATCGGTGGCCGAACCGACGGAGAAGTTCTTCGACCAGCTCCAGCCGCCCAGCGAGATGAACAATTTCAGGTTCGGGTGCGCCGCCTTGAGCTTTTTCAGCTGCAGGAAGTTGCCCGACAATGGAGCATCCCACGGAATGGCCTGGCCATCGACGGTGCGCTTCGGCGTGCGGATGTAGTCGGCTTCGGCATCGCCGCCCGTGCCCGCGTCCGGCGAATTCGGATTCGTCGCGCCCGGCTCCGTCTTGGTGATCATGCCGCATTCGTAGCCGCCGTTTTTCGGATAGATATTACCGAAGGCATAGTTGATGAAGGTCAACTTATCGGCCACGCCGCTGGAATGCACGTTCGCCACTTCGTAATCGCGGCCATACACGCCCCATTGGGCGAAATAGGAACCGACTTCGCGGCCGGTCGGCGTTGGCGTTGGCGTTGGCGTTGGCGTTGGTGTCGGTGTCGGTGTCGGTGTTGGAGTAGGCGTTGGGGTAGGTGTTGGCGTCGGCGTCGGCGTGGTGCTGCAGATCTCCAGGCTGGTCCATGGCTTGCCCGTGCCGGCGGCACCGCTGCTGGTCGACGGGTTGTCGCCCTGCGTCCAGTAGTTGGCGCGGTAATTCGTGCCCGCATAGCTGACGGTGGCGCCCGCGCTGTAGGCCGTGCCGGCCACCCACGCCAGTGCGCACGTGCCGCCGGTTGGCGTTGGCGTCGGGGTAGGCGTCGGGTTCGGCGTTGGCGCCGGTGTCGGGGTTGGTGTGGGCGTCGGGGTTGGCGTCGGAGTAGGTGTTGGTGTCGGCGTGGTGCCGCCGTCGCAGGTGCCGCCGGCGCTCCACAGGCTAGGCGTGGCAACGGGATTCCAGCCCGAGCCCACGTGATCGGTCTGCGTCACCAGGGCCGTATAGTTGGCGCCCAGGTAAGTGACCACCGTGCCGGCGTTATACGTGCCGCCCTCTTGCCACGGCACGCAAGCGACCACCGTGCTGGCCGCCAGCAATTGTGAGCCAGCCGGTGCGCTGGCGTCGCCGCCACCGCCGCAAGCCGCCAGCACGCCACCGCTGGCCAGACATACCATCATGTTCCTGATCGTTTTTTTGAGTATTAAATTTTCCACGCTGTCTCCTGTTCAGGTTTGCGGAAATACCACTCTGCTTCGATAAAAAGCTACCCTGTGATCTTGTTTTTTTGCAGTTGCAAGAACAGCATGCTGCTGAAAAAATAGGCGGTCAAGTGGTTTTGAAGTGGCCTCGAAGTGGGCAATACCACTTCGTGCAGAACGCGCAGCGGCACAGGTAAACGGCGTGTTGTCCTACTGGACAAGCAAAAAAATGGCAGAGGGAGGAGGAAAAAAGACGCTGAATCGGGAAAAGACAGACCAGTTTTTTAATACGCTGTAAGTGGTATTGCGCTTGCTTGCTACGCCGCTGAACGCGGCAGCGGCGGGTGCCTGCCTGGCCACCCGCCGCGTCAGACAGACTTACTGAGGTAAATCAAATACCGCCATCGACTCGACGTGCGACGTATGCGGGAACATGTTCACCACGCCCGCCTTGCTCAATACATAACCCGCTTCCAGCGCCAGGATGCCGGCGTCGCGCGCCAGGGTGGACGGGCTGCACGACACGTACACGATGCGCTTGGGCAGCAGGTCCGGACGCACTTGCGACAGGCCGACCAGCGCCTGACACAGGGCCATGGCGCCATCGCGCGGCGGGTCGACGAGGATACGGTCGAACTTGCCCAGCGCGATCAGGTCATCCGTCGTGACTTCGAACAGGTTGCGCGTCGAGAACGAGGTTTTTTCCGCCAGGCCATTGGCCAGCGCGTTTTCCAGCGCCCGCTCCGTCAGGGTCGTGCTGCCTTCGATGCCCACCACTGCGCTGCCTTGCGTGGCCAGCGGCAAAGTAAAATTGCCCAGGCCGCAGAACAGGTCGGCCACGCGGTCGGTCGGCTGCACTTCCAGCAGGCGCAGGGCTTTAGATACGAGCACGCGGTTGATGTGGTGGTTCACTTGCGTAAAATCAACGGGCTTGAACGGCATCTTGACGCCGAATTCCGGCAGCAGGTAGTGCAATTGCTTGTCCAGCGGATAGAACGGCACGGCCGTTTCCGGGCCTTTCACCTGCAGCCACCATTGCACGCCGTACTCGTCGGCAAAAGCCTTCAGTTTCGTTTCGTCATCCGCCGTCAACGGCGCCATGATGCGCAAGACCATGGCGGTCACGTCTTCGCCCACGGCCAGTTCGATCTGCGGCATCTGGTCGAAGATGGACAGAGAAGCAATCAAGCCGCGCAGCGGCAGCAGCATGGCCGAGATATGCGGCGGCAAGATTTCGCAGCTATCCATGTCGGCCACGAACGCCGATTTCTTTTCATGGAAGCCCACCAGCACGGCATCCTTCTTCTTGACGTGGCGCACGGACAGGCGCGCGCGGTAGCGGTAGCCCCAGGTCGGGCCATACATGGGGCGCATGATGCTTTGCGGACGTACCTTGCCGATATGCCACAAGTTGTCTTCCAGCACGCGCTGCTTGATCGCCACCTGGGCCGACGGCTCCAGGTGCTGCATCGAACAGCCGCCGCAGTTGTCGAAATGCTTGCACTTGGGCGTCACGCGCATCGATGACTCGCGGTGCAGCGCCGTCATGCGGGCCATTTCCCAGTTTTTCTTCTTCTTGAACGTCACAAAGCTGACGCGCTCGCCCGGCAGCGCGCCTTCGACAAACACGACCTTGCCCGGCGAGCCGTCTTCGTTCTCAATATGGCCAACGCCACGGGCGTCCATGTCGAGCGATTTGATTTCGATGATATTTTCTTGCATAGCGATCAATAGGTAAGAGTGGGCCAGGACGCAGGGCCGCGCTGGAACTTGCAAACAATGGGGGAAAGGTCAGGCGCCGCGAGCGGGGCGTATGATAGCAGATGCGGCCCCGGAAATACCGGGACCGGGCGTCCTAGAGCAGAGAGTCGCGCACGACGCCGCGTGCCGCCATAGCCCGTTTCAGTTTAATCAGCGCTTCCTGCTGGATCTGGCGCACGCGCTCGCGCGTGACGCCCATTTCCTCGGCCAGGGTTTCCAGGGTGGCGGGATCGTCATTGTCGAGGCCGAAGCGGCGCATGATCACCACGCGCTGCTTGTCGGGCAGCTTGGTCAGCCAGTCGCGCACCAGCACCGTCATTTCATGGTGTTCCGCGCGCGCATCGGGGCTGTCTTCGCTGGCGCCGGGCAACATGTCCATCAAGGACGATTGCGGGTCGTTGTCGAGCGGCGCGTCCAGCGAAGTGGCGTGCTCGGACAGGGCCAGGATATCCTGCACCTCTTCCACGGGACGGCCCACCAGGTGGGCGATGTCTTCCGCAGTGGCATCCTTGCCATCGTGGTGCTGGGCTTCCAGGTGGTATTTGCCGCGCAGAATTTGATTCAGTTCGCGCACCATGTGCACGGGCAGGCGCACCGTGCGCGCCTGGTTCATGATGGCGCGCTCGATGCTCTGGCGTATCCACCAGGTCGCATAGGTAGAAAAACGGAAACCGCGCTCGGGCTCGAACTTGTCGATGGCCCGCATCAGGCCGATGTTGCCCTCCTCGATCATGTCGAGCAAGACCACGCCGCGGTTGATGTAATGCTTGGCGATCGACACGACCAGGCGCAGGTTGTGCTCGATCATGGTTTGCCGGGCTTCGAAGTTGCCCTGCTTGGCCAGGGTGGCGTAATGCACCTCTTGCGCCGCCGTCAGCAGGGGCCGCGTGCCGATCTGGTTCAGGTAGTGCTGCGTGGTATCGGTCGACAGCTCGGCCGCCAGCACTTTTTTCAGTTCATCGACACTTTCGACCAGCACGCTGACGCTGGCCACTTCGCCGCCCTCGCCCGCGTCGACGGCGTCAATGCCGTCGAGTTCGCCGGCATCGTCCGTCACGACTTCGTCTGCCCCGTCTTCCGGCAGTTCCGGGTCATCGTCCAGCTGGTCGTGCGACGCGTGTGTCATTGCTTTACCTAACGGTTAGGCAGGAATTTCGAAGGGTCGACAGGCTTGCCCTGCTGGCGGATTTCAAAGTGCAGCTTCACGCGGTCGGCATCGGAATCGCCCATTTCGGCGATGGCCTGGCCTTTGTTGACGTTCTGCCCTTCCTTCACCAGAATGCTGCGGTTATGCGCATACGCCGACAATAAACTATTACTGTGCTTCACGATGACAAGATTACCATAACCACGGATTCCGCTCCCGGCATACATGACTTTTCCCGCGCCGGCGGCCACCACTTGCTGGCCCGCCTTGCCGGCGATATCGACGCCCTTGTTCTTGCCTTCGTCGAAAGTGCCGATGACCTTGCCTTCGGAAGGCCACATCCAGCTGATCTTCTCGTCGCCAGGCGCCGATGCCGCAGGGGCTGCCGCGGCGGCCGGTGCAGTGGTGACGGCCGGGGCCGGCGCTGGCGCGGGTTTGACGTCGCCGGTGCCGCCATCGGCGCGCAGCTCGGCCAGGGTGGCGTCGGAATACGCGCGCTTCTCGCCGCGCGGGCCCGTTTTCTTCGGCACGGCAGGTGCGGCCGGCTTGACTTCCGTCACCGGCGGCATGACGATGGCCGACGTCTGCGCGCCGCCCGTATCGCCATTCGGCGGCAGCACGCGCAGCACCTGGTCGACCTTGATGTCGTTCGGGTTGCTCAAGTCGTTCCAGGCCACCAGGTCGCGGTAATTCTGGCCATGTTCAAGGGCAATGCGCAACAGGGTGTCACCGCGCTTGACCGTGTAATAGGCCGGGTCGCGGTCGCGCGGATCGCTGGCGGCGGCGCTGCTGCCCGATGGATGGCGCTCGACGACGGGTGCCTGGACGCCCGTCGTGCCGCAACCGCTCAACAGCGCGGCCAAGGTGATGCTACATAGAAGTATGTTACTTTTCTTAATCATTCGCATGTAATTGTATGTCCTGCTTGCTAGCTGATCCGGGGATCATATGGTGCCCGGGCGCAAAGGCACGAAATGGCAATCTTCCAGGGTTTGGCTAGTCCATTCCATTTTCCCCACCCGGGTAATGAGTTGTAAGTGTTGCAATTTAGCCCCCACCGGCGCAACCAGACGCCCGCCGGGCGCCAGCTGTTCCAGCAGGGCTTGCGGGACTTCCAGGCCGGCTGCGGCAAGGATGATCCCGTCGAAGGGCGCCGCCTGCGGCAGGCCAAGCATACCATCTCCGTACTGCAAGCGCAGATTCGACACGCGCAGCGGGCGCAGATTGACCTTCGCCAGCTCGTGCAGGGGCCGGATGCGCTCGATCGAATACACCTCTTTTGCCACCAGCGACAGCACCGCCGCCTGGTAGCCGCAGCCCGTGCCGATTTCCAGCACGCGCTGCAAGCTGCCGCCCTGGCGCATCACTTCGATCATGCGTGCCACGATGTATGGCTGCGAAATGGTCTGGTGGTGGCCAATGGGCAAGGAGGCGTCGATATACGCCTGCGACGCCAGCGCCTCGTCCATGAACATGTGGCGCGGCACGGCCTGCATGGCGTCGAGCACCAGCTGATCCTTGACGCCCTGTTTCGCGATGCGCGCCACCATGGCACGGCGCACGGCCTCCGAGACGAGGGGATTTTGCCGCGGCGGCGGCACCACCGCCGGCTGCGCCCGCTCATTGGCGATGGCTTGCGCGCGCGACGGCGCGATGGGCGCCGTTGCGCCATGGTGCGGCGCCCCGCCCCGCGCCGCGTTCTGCGCCGCATTCTGCGTGGCCGTCTGCGGCGTGGCAATGCGCGACTGGGCCAGCGACTGGCCCCCGCCCTGCCTGGCGGGCTTGCCGGCCAGCGAATCGAGGGTAAGGGGGAAGGTACGCGGCTTGTCAGTCATAGTGGGCGGTCATGCCAGGCCTTTTGCCAGTGCATCAAGTTGAGTGGTATGGGTCAGGTCGATCTGCAGCGGCGTGATCGATACTTGTCCATGTTCAACGGCGTAAAAATCCGTGCCGGGACCGCCTTCCTTGGCAGCGCCGGCGGGGCCGATCCAGAAGATTTCACGGCCACGGGGATCGAGCGCGCGGATCACGGGTTCGGCCGAGTGACGCTTGCCCAGGCGCGTGGCCGCCATGCCTTGCAACTGCTCGTAAGGGATGGCGGGTATGTTCACATTCAGCAAATACGGTTTCTGCAGGGCGTCGAACTGGCGCTCGACGATTTCCCTGGCCACGCGGGCGGCTGCGTCCAGGTTGGCCCAGCCAAACTGCGACTGGGAAAAGGCGATGGCGGGAATGCCGAACAGATAGCCTTCCGTGGCGGCGGCCACCGTGCCTGAATACAGGGTGTCGTCGCCCATATTGGGGCCGTTGTTGATGCCGGACACCACCAGGTCGGGACGCTCGATGAGCATGCCCGTCAGCGCCACGTGCACGCAGTCGGTGGGCGTGCCGTTGACAAAATAAAAACCGTTGGCGGCCTTGTGCACGGACAAAGGCCGGTCCAGCGACAGCGAATTGGATGCGCCCGAGCGGTTGCTGTCGGGCGCCACCACGACGATCTCCGCAATGGGTGCGAGCGCGTCAGCCAGTGCCGCCAGGCCTGGCGCCAGGTAACCGTCGTCGTTACTGATAAGAATTCTCATAACGAGATTTTACCTGAAGCAATGCCAACACTGCGCGTGCCGCACGCCGATAGACAGCATTATTTGTGCCGCCGCGCTGACATGGCGCAAGGCGTCAGCGCTGCTCGGTGCGTGCCTCGGACAGCGCCCCCTCCAGCGCCTGCACTTCATCCTCTTGCAAGGCCAGCAAGGCATTCAAATCTCCTTGCAATTTGTACATTCTTTTCAGCTGCGCCATGCCGCGCCTGCGCAGCTTGCCAGGCACGCCCGGGCGAAGCAGGCAAGACTTCAAATGTTCGGCCAGTTCGCCCGCCTGCGCATACTGTTCACGCTCTATCATGCCTTGCAACATCGCGATCATGCTGGCCAGCGTATCCGGCTCGGCCCCTTCGTGCCCGTTGGCACGGCCGGCCAGGATGGTTTCCTGCAAATGCCGCGCGCCGTCGAGCACGCTGTCCGCATGCCCCGTGACGGGGGCGTTCAACAGCCGGTCGCTGCCGCTGAGCACGGCGTCTTCCAGCAGGCGCGCCGCCTCGCTGTCGCCCTGCTGCTGCAAGGTGCCGGCCAGTTGCGTCTTGCTGTGCAAGGTATCGAGGTGGTCTTCGCCCAGCAGGCGCGCGTGCACTTCCAGCACCTGTTCCTGCACGCTGCGCGCCGCATCGAGTTCGCCGCGCCGCAGCAGCGCTTCGGCCAGCTTGCGCTGGCTCATCAGGGTTTCCGGATGGTCGAGTCCATGCGTGCGCTCGCGCGCCGCCACCTGGTCTTCGTGCAACTGGCGCGCGCCGGCCCAGTCGCCCTGCCCCGCCACGATATCGGCCAGCAAGTCGCGCGTGGCCAGGGTGGCCGCATGGTCGCTGCCCAGGCGCCGCTCCTGCGCCTGCAGGACGGCAGCGAGCAGGCGCCGCGCGCCGTCCAGGTCGCCTTCGCGCCCCAGCGCCTGCGCCAGCGCCAGCTTGCTGCGCAAGGTATCGCCATGCTCGGCGCCAAACAGGCGCTCGCGCGCCGCCACCACCGTGGCCAGCACTTGCCGCGCCTGCGCCAGCCGGCCCATGCGCAGCAAGGTGGCGGCGCGCCCATTCATCGCTTCCAGGGTCAGCGGATGCTCGCCGCCCAACTGGCGCGCGTAGGCCGCCAGCACGGCATCCTGCAGCAGCAGCGCCGTCGCCAGCTCGCCCTGCAACAACAGGGTTTGCGCCAGGCAAGCTCTGGCTGCCAGGGTATCGGGATGTTCGCCGCCCAGCACGCGCTCGCGCACGTCGACCACGTCTTCTTCCAGGAAACGGGCTTCCTCGAGCTTGCCCAGCTGGCGCAGCAGGCGCGCCATGCCGCTCTTGCACGCCAGGCTGTCGGGATGCTCCTCGCCCAGCAGGCGCACGCGGATCTCGACGCTCTGGCGAAAGGCCTCGAGCGCCTGCGCGCTGCGGCCATCTTTGCGATACAGTTCGCCCAGGCGCGCCAGGTCGCGTGCCAGCGGCAGCGCCACGGCGCGGCCCGGCTCGGCCAGCAAGGCCTGGCGCGCTTCGCCGATGGCGCCCAACAAGGCGATTTCGCGGCCCGATTGCCACGGAAAGTAGCCGCCCGTCATCCAGTGCAGGAAGGCTTCGAAGGTGCGCGTGAGGGAAAAGCGGTCGCCGCCCTGGTCGATGCGCACGGCCAGCTGCTCGCCATAGGCAAAGGTTTTCGTCTGCTGCAGCTGGACTTCGTCAAAATAGCTGTCGAGGGAGATTTGCGGCAAGCCGTAGGAAGTGCGCAGCAGGCGCTCGAACATGGGCTGGAAGCCGGCGATGCCCTTGTGCGCGTCGCCGCGGCGCCACTCGGCCCGCTGCGCGCCGTCGCCCATTTCTATGCGCGAGGGCAAGGGATACACGAGCAGCGGACGCTGTTCGTCCTCATGGCTGCGGCGGTATTCGATGGCCCGCGTGACAAGCGCATCGACGCCTTCCAGGCTTTGCCGGTTCGGCGTGAATACCACCACCAGCTTTTTCGGCAGCAAGGTGGTGCAGATGCCGGCGCTGTCCGTGCGCCCCGTGCGCGAATCGACCAGCACGTAGCGGAAATGCTGGGCCAGGGTATCGGCAAAGCAGCGGAACAGGGCCGGGCAGGTATCGAACAGCTGGTCCCAGCGCATCTGCGCCAGGCGCTCGCTGTAGCTGGCGTCGAAGCGCCCCGCGCGCATCAGGTACAGGGGACTGCCCTGGTCGACGCGCACCACGTACTGCTGCCAGTCGATGGCGTCGAGCACGCGCTGGGCCAGCGCCGCATCGTCGCGGCCTGCGCCCTGCCCGCCGCCTTCCAGGCTGAAGCGTTCCAGCTGCTGGCGGCAGGCCTCGAAGAATTCCAGTACGCCCGGACGCTCCTCGTGCTGCTCGAAATAATGGTGCAGGCCCGGCGCCTCCATGTCCCAGTCCAGCATCAGCACGGGCACGCTGGCGTTTTCGCGGCGCGCCAGCAAAACGGCGATGTTCGACAGGGCCATGGTGCGGCCGGTACCGCCCTTGTAGGAATAGAAGGTGACGACTTCGCCAGGGGCGCTCAAAGGTGGCAGGGAGAGGCGTTGGCATTCCATGACTGTACCTTTTACGTGATTAACGTGGAAAGTGGGGAGGCGGAATGGTGCGCCATTCCGGTGGAATGGCGGGCAACACGAAACGGCTGCAATCGTGGCCGGGCGGTGTTGACCGCTTGAGCAAGTGGTAATGCGTGGCGATGCGCTGCACGATGCGTTCGATGTCGGGCAGGTATTGCGGATTCGATTTCAGGTCGCCGCTGGCCAGGGTGTAGCCGGAGAAATCGACGTACAGCCCCGACTCCGTGATTTGCGGCGGCAAACCGTCCGGATGGCGTGTCATGATGATGGGGATGATCAGGTGGCTGGGCAGCTCATACCAGGCGCGCCGCTCCTGCTCGATCAGTTGCATGGCGGCAAATTCGCGCCGCGTGTAGCCATGCGCTTCATATTTCGGCGTGTACAGCACGATCATGCAGACGCTCTGGCACATGGCGCGCGCCACGCGCAGGTCGATATCGTCGCCGCCCCCCAGTTGCTCGCTGTCGATGAACAACACTTCCTCGCGATCGAGGTGCGGCTCCAGATAGCACGCCAGCGCCTCGATCAGGTCATTCTTGAACTTGTTCATGAACGCATATTGGCCGTGTGCATAGCTCAAGAAACAGCCGTAGCGGATCTCCATGGCATCCCCCTGTTCCCCGTGCGGCCCTGCCATCGCCGCGCCTTCATCCTGCAAGGCATGAGTTCACTGTAGACCGCCCGGCAACAACCCTGTTTGCGCTGGCGCAAAGATGTGTCTGGCGTCCTGGACATGAAGGAAAAAGCCAGAAACTGGCGCGATCGCGCCCATTCCTGGCATGCCAGGCGCGCAGGCAGGCGCCGCGCGAAAAACGCTACTCGCCTGATAACAAAGGGAAATATGCCGACGCGCGGATGGCGCCGGCTGGGTGGACTAGATGCCCTTGGCGGGCAGGTTGCGGAAGAACTCGACCACTTCGGCGGTATCGCGCGTGCGCTTGAACGGCGGCAGGCTTTGCCAGATGCGCTTGCCGTACGGCTTGGAAATGAGACGGGGATCGCAGATCATCAGCACGCCGCGGTCGCCCTCGTCGCGGATCAGCCGGCCGGCGCCCTGCTTCAGGTTGATGATGGCTTCCGGCAGCGAGTGGTGCATGAAGCCGTTCTTGCCCTGCTTTTCCATCACTTCGATGCGCGCGGCCAATACCGGATCGTCGGGCGGCGCGAACGGCAGCTTGTCGATGATGACGAGGGACAGCGCATCGCCGCGCACGTCGACGCCTTCCCAGAAGCTCTGGCTACCGATCAGCACGCCGTTGCCGGCGGCGCGGAACTGGTCGAGCAATTCCGTGCGGCCCTTTTCTCCCTGCACGAACAGGGGGAAATTCAGGCCGCGCTGCCTGAATTCGTCGGCCAGGCGCTCGGCCGCGCGCTTGACGGCGCGCAAGGTGGTGCACAGGAAGAAGGTGCGCCCGCCCGCCGCCTCGATGATGGGCAGGGCGCAATCGATGACGGCGTCCGTGTAGCCCAGCGAGTTCGGCTGCGGCAGATTTTGCGGCACGAACAGCAAGCCCTGCTGGCCATAGTCGAACGGGCTCGGCCACGTGTGCGACGGTTCGCCCGTCAAGCCCATCTGTTCGGAAAAATGCTTGAAATCGTTTTTCACGGCCAGGGTGGCGGACGTGAAGATCCAGCTGCGCGGCGTGCCTTCGCGCTGGTTGTTGAAGATCGGCGCGATCGACAATGGCGTTTTATGCAATTGCAGGGAGCTGGAAAACGCTTCCATCCAGAACACGGCTTCTTCGCCGGCCGCCACTTTGGCTTTCGGATCGAACTTCCAGCCGCTCAGCTGCTGCGCCAGTTCGACGCCGCGCACGCGGCACTGCTCCAGGGTTTCCGCCCGCTCCGCCTGGGTTTCCAAGACGGCCACCATGCCGTCGAGCTCATCCTTGAGGGTGTCGAGCGCGGGGAAGAAATCGCTGGACGGGGCGATCTGCGGCAAGGACAGGCGTACGATATCCTGCGGGAACGTCAGGCGCAGGTCGCGCGCCGCCTTTTCCACCACCGTGACCGTCTTGGCCCAGTCGATGCCGCGCGCATGCGCGAGGCCCTCGGCCAGCACGTCGCGGCACAGTTCCAGGATTTGCGAGGTGGATACTGTGTTGCCAAAGAACAAGGTGGCCGTATCGGGCAGCTGGTGCGCCTCATCGAAGATGATGGTGTTGGCCGATGGCAGCAATTCCGCCACGCCCGTGTCCTTCAGGGCTACGTCGGCAAAGAATAAATGATGGTTGACCACCACCACGTCGGCCTGCTGGGCTTCCTTGCGGGCCTTCATCACGAAGCAATCCTGGTAATACTGGCATTCGGCGCCCATGCAGGTGTCGCGCGTGGACGTCACCAGATTCCAGATCATGGCGTTTTCCGGTACCTTGGCCAGTTCCGCCTTGTCGCCCGAGCTCGTCATCTTGATGAAGCGCGAGATTTCGCGCAGGTGGCCCACGTCGTCGCGCGACGTCATGCGGCCGTTCTGCAAGGTGCGTTCCAGGTGATAGTGGCAAACGTAGTTCGAGCGGCCTTTCAGCAAGGCGACGGAGACAGGCGCCTGCAGCGCGGCGCGCACGGTGGGGATATCGCGCAGGAACAATTGATCCTGCAAGTTCTTCGTGCCGGTGGAAACAATGGTCTTGCCGCCCCACATCAGGGCCGGCACCAGGTAGGCAAACGTTTTACCTGTGCCCGTGCCCGCCTCGGCGATCAGGGTCGTCTGGCTGTCGATGGCGCTGGCGATGGCCTTGGCCATTTCCGTTTGCGAACGGCGCGGCTTGTAGCTGCCAACGGCCGGACCGAGCGGGCCGCCGGCGCCGAACAGGCGCTCGATGTCGGCATCGTGCTTGCCAGGCGCCGCCTGCGGTTCGGCTGGCAGACTGGCTTGCGGATCGGCAGGCTGGCCATCTGGGTTTACTGGCAATAAATTGTGATCGGTCAAAATATACTTAGGTGAAGACTGGACTGGACGCTACTGGCGCCCCTCAGGCGGGAACGTCGGGCACCAACTGCATTTTCAGCAAGGTGATGTGATCCTTCAATTGCAATTTGCGCTTTTTCAGGCGGCGCAGTTGCAGCTCGTCATGGTGGCCATCGAGTATCAGCAACTCGATGACGGCATCGAGGTCGCGGTGTTCCACGTTGAGTTCAATCAGGCGCCGCTCTATTTGCTGTGCATCGCTCATGTGTTGCGTTCCAGGCAGTGTTGGTAACAGTGTTGGGAAACCGGCGCGCGCAGCATACGCAGGCAGCCATGGTGCATAGTTTAACCTGCCGCGCGCGTTAGGGCACGCCATTTCCGGCATGCCCCCTGCGCGGCGGCGTTATTTGGCCGGCGGCACGGGCACTGGAACAGGGACAGCAGCGGCCGGCGTGCCGGCAGCCTCCGCGGCGGCCTTGGCAGCCTTGGCCTGCGCTTCGGCCTGGCGCTCGGCCAGCCGTTGCGCCACTCTTTGCTGGCGTGCCACGGCGTCAGCCTGTTTTTTCGCATACGCCGCTTCGCGGGCCGCGCGGCGCGGCGCGTCGGCGGCATCGGCGGCAGCCTGTTTCGCCACCTTCGCCGCTTGCGCAGCTTCGCGCTCGGCAACGCTCTTGCCTTCCGGCTTGGGCGGCGCCGGCTCGGGCGTGACCACTTTCACGGGCTTGGGCGGAGCCGCGGCCCGCTGCTCGGCGTCCAGGCGCGCATCTTCCTGGGTCCGGGCCAGGTCGATATCGCGCAGGCGCACGGATTCGGCGCGCTTGAAGTAATTCGCTTCCGCTTCGACGGCGCGCAGGCGCACGAGGATCAGGCGGCGCTTTTCCTTGGCCTTGTCCAGGCAATTGTTCACGAAGAACTTGTCGTAGCACTCCAGTTCGCGCGCGGCGAACTCGTTTTCCGCGGCCTCGCGCTCGCTGGCGACCTGCTTCAGCTTGGCGTCCGCTTCGTCCACCGACAAGGTGGCGGGCACCTGCGGTACACCGACCTCATCCAACGCGGCACCGCCCTGGTGCGCGCAGCCGGACAATGCCAGAACCAGGCCCAGCGCCGCACCCAGCTTGTATAGTGTATTTGCCATCATCTTCCTTATCCCTGCCTCAAACGATCGCGTCGGCCGCGCCGCGCTGTTCTTTTTCCATGTATTCGCGCGATTGCATCTCGATGATACGCGAAACGGTGCGGTGAAACTCGTTGGCCAGCGTACCGTTCGTGTACAGCTGCTCGGGCGCCACTTCGGCCGACATGATCAGCTTGACTTTCTGATCATAAAACACGTCGATCAGCCAGGTAAAGCGGCGCGCCTCGGACGACTGCGCCGCCGACATGGCCGGTATCCCGGACAATATCACCGTATGGAAGCGGCTGGCGATTTCCAGGTAATCATTTTGCGAGCGGGGCCCGCCGCACAGGGTGGCGAAATCGAACCAGATGATGCCGCCGGCGCGGCGCAGGCAATGGATTTCGCGGCTCTCGATGCGGATGCGCGCATCTTCGTCGGCCGTCTCGGCGATGCGCGTGTAGGCGTCGCGCAGGGAGCGGTCCGTATCCGCACCGAGCGGGGTATAGTAACTTTCCACCTGTTCCAGGGCGCGGCCGCGGTAATCGACGCCGGCGTCGACGTTCATCACGTCGAGCTTGTCCTTCAGCAGCGCGATGGTCGGCAGCATGCGGTCGCGGTGCAGGCCGTCCGGATACAGCAGGTCGGGGTCGTAATTCGAGGTCATGATGAAGGACACGCCATTGGCGAACAGGGCCGACAGCAGGTTGTACAGGATCATCGCGTCGGCGATGTCCGAGACGTGGAATTCATCGAAACAGATGAGGCGGTATTTCTTGGCGATGCGCTTGGCCACCTCGTCGAGCGGGTCGGCCACGCCTTTCAATTCGTCGAGCTGCTGGTGCACGCCGCGCATGAATTCGTGGAAGTGCAATCGCGTCTTGCGCACCAGGGGCACGACCGAATAAAAGCTGTCCATCAGGAACGATTTGCCGCGCCCTACCCCGCCCCACATGTACACGCCTTTCGGCACGGCGGGACGGTTGATCAGGCGCTTGAAGGTGCTCGAACGCTGGCCCTTGTAAGCCACCCACTCGTCATAGCACAGCTGCAGGCGGTCGACCGCGCGCCGCTGGGCGGCGTCGGCCTTGAAATCACGCTTCTGCAGCGCGTGCTGGTAAAACTCTTCTACGTTCATGGGATTCGCTTTAACGCACAAGGGCGCCGGCGGAAAAAATCCGCGAGCGCCCCTGCTGGACTAACTACAATTAAAAGTTCAACGTACGCTTGTCAACCGCCAGTGCCGCTTCCTTGGTCGCTTCCGACAGGGATGGGTGAGCGTGGCAGATGCGCGCGATGTCTTCGGCCGAAGCCTTGAATTCCATCGCCACGACGGCTTCGGAAATCAGTTCGGAGGCCATCGGGCCGACGATGTGCACGCCGAGGATTTCATCGGTAGTCGCATCGGCCAGGAATTTCACCATGCCCGAGGTGTCGCCCAGCGCGCGCGCACGGCCGTTGGCCATGAACGGGAAGGTGCCGGCCTTGTAGGCGATGCCTTCGGCCTTCAGGGTTTGCTCGGTCTTGCCGACCCACGCGATTTCCGGCGAGGTGTAGATTACCCAAGGAATCGTGTTGAAGTTGGTGTGGCCATGCTGGCCGGCGATACGCTCGGCCACGGCAACGCCTTCTTCTTCGGCCTTGTGCGCCAGCATCGGGCCGCGCACGACGTCGCCCACTGCCCAGACGTTCGGCAGGTTGGTCTTGCAGTCGCCGTCGACGGCGATGAAGCCGCGTTCGTCCAGCTGCAGGCCGACCTTGTCGGCACCCAGGCCATTCGTGTTCGGCGTGCGGCCGATCGAGATGATCAGCTTGTCGAACACGGCTTTTTGCGCTTCGCCCTTGGCGTCCACGAATTCCACGGTGACGTCTTTCTTGCCTGGCGTGATCGCACCGATCTTGCAACCGAGGTTGATCTTCAAGCCTTGCTTCGTGAACAACTTCGACGCTTCCTTGGCGATCTGCTCGTCGACGGCGCCCAGGAAGACCGGCAGGCCTTCCAGCACGGTGACGTCGGAACCCAGGCGGCGCCAGACGCTGCCCATTTCCAGGCCGATCACGCCGGCGCCGATGACGCCCAGCTTGGCGGGTACGGCGTCGATGGCCAGTGCGCCCGTGTTCGACAGGATCAGTTTCTCGTCGAATGGTGCGCCCGGCAGTTCGCGTGCGTTCGAACCCGTGGCGATGACCACGTGCTTGGCGCTCAGGGTTTCGTTGGCTTCGCCCGTCACGCTGATGTCATACGTGCCAGCAGCGGCGGCAGCGAAAGCGGCGCGGCCGTGGAAGAAGGCGATCTTGTTCTTCTTGAACAGGTACAGGATGCCGTCGTTGTTCTGCTTGACGACGGTGTCCTTGCGCTTGAGCATCTGGCCCAGGTTCAGCTTCAGGCCGGCGACGTCGATGCCGTGCTCGGCGAAGCTGTGGCCCGCGTGTTCGAAATGCTCGGACGATTGCAGCAGCGCTTTCGACGGGATGCAGCCGACGTTGGTGCAGGTACCGCCAGGCGCGGCGCCGCCCTTGGCGTTCGACCACTCGTCGACGCAAGCGACGGAAAAGCCCAGCTGCGCTGCGCGGATGGCGGCGATGTAGCCGCCAGGGCCCGCACCGATGACAACTACGTCAAATTGTTTAGTACTCATGTTTTGTTATTCCAATCTCTTCGTCTGGTACGAAAATCCACAATAGAAGGTAAATCACCACGCCGAAGCCGAAGGTCAATGTAAACAGGACGAAGACGAGGCGCCAGATCCACGCTTCCATGCCGGAAGCGCGGCCCAGGCCGCCGCACACGCCACCGAACCAGCGGTCGTTGCGCGAACGGCGCAGGCGGTTGAATTCCTGCACCAGGTCGTTCGCCGGGCCGGAGCCGGCAGCGGCGCCGGACGCGTTGTCCGGCTTGTCCAGGTTGATATTGCTCAAGAGCTTGGCTTTCGCTTGCGCGAATTCCGCGTCGCTCAGGGCGCCCGCCAGGTGCAACTCGTGCAGACGCTTGATTTCTTCAGAGACGTTCATGGGAATCCTCTTTCATTGAGATCAGCCAGCTGCGTCTTCTGGCAAGGGGTATCAGCTACATTGCCCCGGCGGCTACGCCGGGGGACTACAGTGCTTACAGGTCCAGCAGCAGGCGTGCAGGATCTTCCAGCGCTTCTTTCATCGCCACCAGGCCCAGGACGGCTTCGCGGCCGTCGATGATGCGGTGGTCGTAGGACATGGCCAGGTAGTTCATCGGACGCACCACGATCTGGCCGTTTTCCACGACAGCGCGGTCCTTGGTCGCATGCACGCCCAGGATCGCCGATTGCGGCGGGTTGATGATCGGGGTCGACAGCATGGAGCCGAAGGTGCCGCCGTTCGAGATCGAGAACGTGCCGCCCGTCAGGTCGTCCAGGGTCAGCTTGCCTTCCTTGGCTTTCGCGCCGAATTCACCGATTTTTTTCTCGATGTCGGCGATCGACAGCTGGTCCGCGTTGCGGATGATAGGCACGACCAGGCCACGCGGCGAACCGACAGCGATGCCGATGTCGAAGTAGCCGTGGTAGACGATGTCGTTGCCGTCAACGGAAGCGTTGATGATCGGGTACTTTTTCAGGGCGGCGACGGCGGCCTTGACGAAGAAGGACATGAAGCCCAGCTTGACGCCGTGCTCTTTCTCGAACTTGTCCTTGTACTTGTTGCGCAGGTCGATGACCGGCTGCATGTTCACTTCATTGAACGTGGTCAGGATGGCGTTCGTCGATTGCGATTGCAGCAGGCGCTCGGCGATACGTGCGCGCAGGCGGCTCATCGGCACGCGCTCTTCAGGGCGGTCGCCCAGGCTGGCGGCCGACGGCGTGGCAACTTGCTGCAGCGCTGGCTTGGCAGCGGCTGGCGCCAGTGGCGCGACAGCTGGCTTGGCGGAAGCGGCCAGGGCGTCGCCCTTGGTCACGCGGCCGTCTTTGCCCGAACCGGCGACGTCGCCAGCGGACAGGCCTTTTTCGGACAGGATCTTGGCGGCGGCAGGCATGGCGACATCGCCTTTGGTCGCAGCGGCTGGCGCGGACGCGGTAGCGGCGTCTTGTGCGGCGGCAGCCAGGGCTGGTGCAGGCACGGCGGACACTTCCATCGGGCTGACCTTGGCCGAGCCGTCGGTGTCGATGATGGCGATGACTTCGCCGGCGACGACGGTGGCGCCGTCAGCCTTGATGATTTGAACGATCACGCCGGCGGCGGGCGCCGGCAGTTCCAGCACCACTTTATCGGTTTCGATATCGATCATGTTTTCGTCGCGCGCAACTGCTTCGCCGACTTTCTTGTGCCATGCCAGCAGGGTCGCTTCCGCAACCGATTCCGACAACTGGGGAACTTTGACTTCGATTTGTGCCATGTAAAACTCCGTTTATTTTGTTATTGCGGCGCCGACCCTGCGTAGCAAGGACGGCGCTCCGTCATCATCTTGATCAGGCGCAATGCGCATCGCACGGCGCCCGTTATCCTTACTTGGTCAGGATAAAGCCCTTCAGCTTCGAGAATGCCGTTTCCAGCAGGTCTTTTTGCTGGGCGTAGTGCTTGTCATAGTAACCGACAGCAGGCGACGCCGAAGCAGGACGGCCGGCGTAGGCCAGACGCTGACCCGATTCCAGGCCTTCGAAGATGTTGTGCTGGATCTGGAACCAGGCACCCTGGTTTTGCGGCTCGTCCTGTGCCCAGACGACTTCGACCAGGTTCGGGAACTTCTTCAGTTCAGCAGCGAACGACTTGTGCGGGAACGGATACAGCTGTTCCAGGCGCACGATGGCCGTGTCGGTCTGGCCGCGGGTCTTGCGTGCGTTGACCAGGTCGTAGTAGACCTTGCCCGAGCAGGCGACCACGCGCTTGACTTTCTTGGCGTCGATTTTGTCGTCGACTTCGCCGATGACGGTCTGGAAACCGCCCTTGGCCAGGTCGGTCAGCGGCGAACCGGCATCCTTGTTGCGCAGCAGCGACTTCGGCGTCAGGATGACCAGCGGCTTGCGGAACTGGCGCACCATCTGGCGGCGCAGCAAATGGAAGATCTGCGAAGCCGTCGTCGGCTGCACCACTTGCATGTTGTTGTCTGCGCACAGCTGCAGGAAACGCTCGGGACGCGCGGACGAGTGCTCAGGACCCTGGCCTTCGTAACCGTGCGGCAGCATCATGACCAGGCCCGAAGCGCGGCCCCACTTCACTTCGCCGGAGCTGATGAATTGGTCGATCACCACTTGCGCGCCGTTGGCGAAGTCGCCGAACTGGGCTTCCCAGATCGTCAGCGTGTTCGGTTCAGCGGTCGAGTAGCCGTATTCGAAGGCCAGTACGGCTTCTTCGGACAGCACCGAGTCGATGACGGTGAACGGCGCCTGGTTTTCCGACACGTTTTGCAGCGGAATGTAGGTACCGGCATCCCAGCGCTCGCGGTTCTGGTCATGCAGCACGGCGTGACGGTGCACGAAGGTGCCGCGGCCAGCATCCTGGCCCGTCAGGCGGATGGCGTAGCCGGACGATACCAGCGAAGCGTAGGCCAGATGTTCGCCCATGCCCCAGTCCAGGTTCATTTCGCCGCGGCCCATGGTGGCGCGGTCGCCCAGGACTTTCTCGACCAGCGAGTGGACCTTGAACTGTTCCGGCACGGTGGTGATGCGCGCGGCCAGGCGTTTCAGTTCCGTCATCGGCACGGCCGTGTCGGCCGAGTCGGTCCATTTCTTGTTCAGGAACGGCAGCCAGTCGACGGCGTACTTGTTCTTGAAGTTCGAGATGACCGGATCGACGGTGTGCTTGCCGGCGTCCATGGCGTCGCGGAAGGCGGCCACCATCTTGTCGCCGCCATCGGCAGGGATCACGCCTTGCGCAACCAGCTTGTCCGCGTACAGCTTGCGGGTGCCTGGATGCTGGCCGATGCGCTTGTACATCAGCGGCTGCGTCAGCGCTGGCGTATCCTGCTCGTTGTGGCCCAGCTTGCGGTAGCAGATGATGTCGAGGACGATGTCCTTCTTGAATTCCATGCGGTAGTCGAGCGCGATCTGCGTCGCCAGCACCACGGCTTCCGGATCATCGGCGTTGATGTGCAGGACCGGTGCTTCGATCATCTTGACGACGTCCGAGCAGTACAGGGTCGAGCGCGAGTCGCGCGGGTCCGAGGTGGTGAAACCGATCTGGTTGTTGATCACGATATGCACCGTGCCGCCCGTGCCGTAGCCGCGGGTCTGCGCCAGGTTCAGGGTTTCCATGACCACGCCCTGGCCGGCGAAAGCGGCATCGCCGTGCACCAGGATAGGCAGCACTTGCGCGCCGTGCACGTCGCCGCGGCGATCCATGCGGGCCTTGACGGAACCTTCGACCACTGGGTTGACGATTTCCAGGTGCGACGGGTTGAACGCCAGCGACAGGTGGACCGGGCCGCCCGCGGTGGAGATGTCCGACGAGAAGCCTTGATGGTACTTCACGTCGCCGGCAGGCAGGTCGTCGCCATGCTTGCCTTCGAATTCTTCGAACAGTTCCTGCGGCGCCTTGCCCAGGGTGTTCACCAGTACGTTCAGACGGCCGCGGTGGGCCATGCCGATGACGATTTCCTGCACGCCTTTTTCGCCGGCGCGCTGGATGGTTTCATCCATCGAGGCGATGAACGTTTCGCCGCCTTCCAGGGAGAAGCGCTTCTGGCCCACGTAGCGGGTATGCAGATAGCGTTCCAGGCCTTCAGCCGCGGTCAGGCGGTCGAGGATGTGGATTTTTTTCTCTGGGGTGAAATTCGGGGTGGAGCGGATCGATTCCAGTTTCTCTTGCAGCCAGCGCTTTTCGGCCGGGTCGGAGATGTACATGAATTCGGCGCCGATCGAACGCGTGTAGGTATCGCGCAGATAGTTCAGCAGATCGCGCAGGGTGGCGGTCTCGGGGCCAAAATAGGTATTGCTGATGTTGAACACGGTGTCCATGTCCGCGTCGGTGAAACCGTAGAAGCTCGGCTCCAGTTCCGGGATCATCGGACGTTCCTGGCGTTGCAGCGGGTCCAGATTGGCCCAATGCGAACCGAGGTAGCGGTAAGCGGCGATCAGTTGCGTGGCGGCGACGCGCTTGCGGCCCATTTCAGCATCGAAGGAAGCGGTCACTGTGCGGATCGGACCTGCTTTTGCGCGCTCGGCGAACGAGGCGACGACGGAGGCATGCGCCACGTCAGGCTTGTTGGTGCCGTCGACGGCAGGCACGTGCTGCATGGCGTCGAAGTAGGAACGCCAGTTATCGGGTACCGAGCCTGGATTATTCAGATACGCCTCGTACAGGTCTTCCACGTACGGAGCATTCCCACCGAACAGGTAGGAGTTGGTCGTTAATTGCTGCATATATTGCTCACCTTTCTTCGCGCTTCGCGAGGAATTAGCGGGTTAATCTAACCTTCCGCGACACGGCCTGACCGGTTAGCGGATTGCACATCAAGTTGTGGGGAAGGGCTTTTTTATTGCACCAGCATTCTGCATACCGTCATTTAGAATAGCACGCGGTATTGTAACGCAACAACTGCAAGTTGAATTTTATTTGGCAAGCAAATGTAAGCTGTGTTGTTGATTTTCCCGGGCTTGCAAGCCTGTCACTGTTATGCTTACAACACATCGGCGGCCCTGCCGGCGTGCCGCCTGCGACCAACTGGTCTGCCTGGCAACGGCGGCGCGATGGCTGCCAGCCAATCGGCATCGCCGGCAAACCACTCCACCAGGAAGTCGAGCATGGTGCGCAGCAGCGGCGACATATGCTGGCGCGAGGTATAGACACCGTAGATGCCCATGTCCTGCGGCTGGTAGGCGGGCAGCAGTTCCACCAGCTGGCCGCTGGCGATCAGCGGCGCGGCCGAATAGCGCGGCTGCATGGCGATGCCCGCCCCCGCCACCGTGGCCACCAGCAGCACCAGCGACTCATTCGCCGACAGGCGGCCGCTGACGGGCACAGTGAGCGCTTCCCCATGATGAGTGAACTGCCACAGGCTCTTGCCGAAATACGTGTACGTCAGGCAATTGTGCAGGGCCAGGTCTTCCGCCCGGCGCGGCGTGCCGTGCGCGGCCAGATACGATGGTGCGGCGCACACCACCGAGGCGCAACTGGCCAGCTGGCGCGCGATCAGGTTCGGTTCGAGCGCGTTCGTGATGCGGATCGCCAGGTCGATGCGCTGCTCCACCAGATTGACGGCGCGGTTCTCCATCTGCAGGTCGACGGCGGCGCGCGGGTAGCGCCGCAGGTAAGCGGTCACTGCGCCAGCGAGCGCCGTCTGCGCCAGGGATTGCGAACAGGTGATGCGCAGCAAGCCGTGCGGCGTGTCAAGACCCTCGGGCGACGTGACGGCCATGGCGCCGGCCACTTCCAGCATCTGCCGGCAGCGCGCCAGCGTCGCGTCGCCCGCATCCGTCAGACTCAAACGCCGCGTGGTGCGGTGCAACAGGCGCGCCCCCGCCCACTGCTCCATCTCGGCCAGGTAGCGCGTCACCATGGCGCGCGACATGTCGAGCGCCTCGCTGGCGGCCACCATGCTGCCCCGCTCGGCGATGGCGACGAATACTTGTGCGGCGGTGATACGGTCCATCTGCAACCCTCCCTTGATTCATCCGATCCATGCAACTAAGTATTGCAATCTACCCTATTTGTCGCGCCTGGTCGAAAGGATAATATGCGACAAGAGTATCTGATATCGAAAGAATAATATGCTTGCATGCGCCGCCCTCCTCTCCCGCACCCTGGAAACCTTCCGCCTCGATGTGCTGGGCCGCGCACCGTCCACTTCGTTGCTGCTGAGCGGCGCGGCCGATGCCATCCTCGTCAATGCCCAGTTCCTGCGCGACGATGCGGCGCAGTTAGCGCACACCATCGCCGCCAGCGGCAAGCGCCTGACCACCATCTATATCAGCGCGGCCGAGCCGCAAGCGTATTTCGGCCTGGGCGTGCTGCGGCAAGCCTTTCCGCAAGCCCGCATCCTCGCCAGCGGCGCGACGGTCGAGGCGATCCGTCGCCAGGCCGGCGCCAGGGTTGCCCACTGGGGCGGCATCCTCAAGCACAATGCGCCGCGCTGCATCGTCCTGCCGCACATTCACGATGGCGCCAGCCTGCAACTCGAAGGCGGCAGCGTTTGCCTGCAGTCGCTGCTGGCGGCGCTCGACTGAGTCATGCCTCTTCCGCGCGCATAAAAAAACGGGCCGATGCCCGTTTTTTGTTTGCTCAATACCGCTCTGGATTAACGCTTGTCCAGTGGCAGTACTTCACGCGTGGTCGAACCGACGAACAGCTGGCGCGGACGGCCGATTTTTTGCTCTGGGTCGGCGATCATTTCGTTCCACTGGGCGATCCAGCCGATCGTACGGGCCATAGCGAAGATACCGGTGAACAGCGACACAGGGATGCCCAGCGCCGATTGCACGATGCCCGAATAGAAGTCGACGTTCGGGTACAGTTTGCGCGACACGAAGTACTCGTCGTTCAGCGCAATCTTTTCCAGTTCCATCGCCAGCTTGAACAGCGGGTCGTCTTGCAGCCCCAGTTCTTGCAGCACTTCGTAGCAGGTTTCACGCATCAGCTTGGCGCGTGGGTCGAAGTTCTTGTACACGCGGTGGCCAAAGCCCATCAGCTTGACGCCCGAGTTCTTGTCCTTGACTTGCGCGATGAAGGCAGGGATGTTCTCGACGGTGCCGATTTCCTTCAGCATGTTGAGTGCCGCTTCGTTGGCGCCGCCGTGGGCAGGACCCCACAGGCAGGCGATACCGGCAGCGATACAGGCGAACGGGTTGGCGCCCGACGAACCGGCCAGACGGACGGTCGAAGTCGATGCGTTCTGCTCGTGGTCCGCGTGCAGGATCAGGATGCGGTCCAGGGCGCGCACCAGCACGTCATTGACCTTGTACTCTTCGCACGGGTTGGCAAACATCATGTGCATGAAGTTGGCGCTGTACGACAGGTCGTTGCGCGGGTACACGAACGGCTGGCCGACCGAGTACTTGTAGGTCATGGCGACCAGGGTTGGCATCTTCGCGATCAGGCGGATGGCCGACACTTCGCGGTGACGCGGGTCGTTGATGTCCAGCGAGTCATGGTAGAACGATGCCAGCGCGCCGACGGTGCCCACCAGGACCGACATCGGATGCGCGTCGCGGCGGAAGCCACGGAAGAAGAATTGCATCTGTTCGTGCACCATCGTGTGCTTGGTGACGGTGTCGACGAACTTGGCTTTCTGCGCCGCGTTCGGCAATTCGCCGTTCAGCAGCAGGTAGCACGATTCCATGAAGTCGGCGTTGACGGCCAACTGTTCGATCGGGTAACCACGGTACAGCAGCTCGCCCTTGTCGCCGTCGATGTAGGTGATCGACGAGTTGCAGGCGGCCGTCGACATAAAGCCTGGGTCGTAGGTGAACTTGCCGCTACCGGCGTACAGTTTGCGGATGTCGATGACGTCCGGGCCAACCGTGCCTTTGTAGATTGGAAATTCAAGCGATGGGCTGCCATCGGAGAACGACAGGGTAGCTTTTGTGTCAGAGATATTCATGGGCTCTTCCTTCTCGGGAGTGAGTCGAAATTAAAATCAAAAATTCTGGCTGCAATTCGCACCGCATTCGGCAGTGCTACAGCGCGCCACTCGCACCGTTTGCAATATATCGCCCAGGCGTCTAGGCAATGCGCAGTCGTTGCAGCAGTGCGCGCACATGCGGCAGATCGACTTCGCCTTCCGGCTCTTTACGGGCCAGTACCAGATCCATTAACGCATTGTCCGACAAATCCAGCAAACGCGTCAGCGCGTCAACTTCTTCATCGGTCAATTCGGTTTCATACGCATCGAGAAAACGGGTCAGGATAATGTCGTTTTCCAGCAGGCCACGGCGTGAACGCCAGCGCAGGCGGGCGCGGTTGGCCGGGTCGGCCTGATGCGAGGACAAAATTGATTCTGTCATTTGGTTTACCACTTTACGTGTGCCTTGCGGCACGATGCTGCTTTGCAGGCGCCGCCTGCAGGCAAGAGAGGATACCCTCTTCCCGCAAACGGCGCCCGGCGGACGCGATCACGAGGATCAGATCGCGCGGCGGACCATCAATTCCTTGATCTTGCCGATCGCCTTGTTCGGGTTCAACCCTTTCGGGCAGACATCGACGCAGTTCATGATCGAATGGCAGCGGAACAGGCGGTACGGGTCTTCCAGGTTGTCCAGACGCGCGCCCGTGGCTTCGTCGCGCGAATCGGCGATGAAGCGGTAGGCTTGCAGCAGGCCGGCCGGGCCGACGAATTTGTCCGGATTCCACCAGAACGACGGGCACGACGTGGAGCAGCATGCGCACAGGATGCACTCGTACAGGCCATCGAGTTCTTCGCGCTGTTCCGGCGACTGCAGGCGTTCTTTTTCAGGCGGGATCGAATCGTTGATCAGGAAAGGCTTGATCGAATCGTACTGCTTGAAAAATTGCGTCATGTCGACGATCAGGTCGCGGATGACCGGCAAGCCTGGCAACGGACGCAGCACGATAGGCTCCGACAGTTCGTTCAGGTTGGTGGTGCATGCCAGGCCGTTCTTGCCGTTGATGTTCATCGCGTCCGAACCGCACACGCCTTCGCGGCACGAGCGGCGCAGGGCCAGCGAGTCATCGACGTCCGCCTTGATGCGCTGCAATGCGTCGAGCAGCATCTTGTCGGTGTCTTTCAGTTCGACCGTCAGGTCTTGCATGTACGGCTTGGCATCCTGGTCAGGATCGTAGCGGTAGATTTTGAATTTAAGAGTGCGTGCCATGGTATAGCCTTAGAAAGTACGTGGTTTCGGTTTGAAGGTATCAACCGTCAGCGGCTTGGTCACGACTGGCTTGTATTCCAGTCGGTTGCCTTCCGAATACCACAGAGTGTGCTTCATCCAGTTGTCGTCGTCACGTTGCGGATGGTCGTCCTGGGCGTGGGCGCCGCGCGATTCCTTGCGCGCTGCCGCCGAAACGATGGTCGCTTTCGCCGTTTCGATCAGGTTGTCCAGCTCCAGCGCTTCCACGCGGGCCGTGTTGAAGACCATCGATTTATCCTTGAAGGAGACGTGCTTGCGGCGCTCGTCGAGCTTCATGATTTCTTCGACGCCCTTGTTCAGCATCTCGTCGGTACGGAACACGCCGCAGTACTTCTGCATCGTTGCGCGGATGTCGTTGGCCACGCCCTGCACGGTTTCCGTGCCGGTCGAGTTTTCCAGGCGCTGCAGACGGCCCATGGCGAAATCGGCAGCATCGGCTGGCAAAGGCTTGTTTTCCTTGGCTTTCAGGCCGCTGTTGACGATGTGGTTACCGGCCGCGCGGCCGAAGACCACCAGGTCGAGCAGCGAGTTCGTACCCAGGCGGTTGGCGCCGTGCACGGAAACGCAGGCGCATTCGCCGATCGCGTACAGGCCGTTGACGACCTTCGCCGAATTGTCCGGACCGGTCGGGGTGACAACCTGGCCGTGGATGTTCGTCGGAATGCCGCCCATCTGGTAGTGAATCGTCGGCACGACAGGAATCGGTTCCTTGGTGGCGTCGACGTTGGCGAACTTGTGGCCGATTTCCAGAATCGACGGCAGGCGCTTGGCGATGGTGTCGGCGCCGATATGGCGCAGATCCAGCATCACGTGGTCCTTGTTCGGACCGCAGCCGCGGCCTTCCTTGATTTCCTGGTCCATCGAACGCGAGACGAAGTCGCGCGGCGCCAGATCCTTCAGGGTCGGCGCATAGCGCTCCATGAAGCGTTCGCCTTCGCTATTGATCAGGATGCCGCCTTCGCCGCGCACGCCTTCGGTGATCAATACGCCCGCGCCGGCCACGCCGGTCGGGTGGAATTGCCAGAATTCCATGTCTTGCAGCGGCAGGCCGGCGCGTGCCGCCATGCCCATGCCGTCGCCGGTATTAATGAACGCATTCGTCGACGCGGCGAAGATGCGGCCTGCGCCGCCCGTTGCCATGACCGTCGTCTTTGCTTCCAGAATCATGCATTCGCCGGTTTCCATTTCCAGCGCGACAACACCGATCACGTCGCCTTCGGCGTCACGGATCAGGTCGAGTGCCATCCATTCGACGAAGAAGTGCGTACGGGCGCGCACGTTGCGCTGGTACAAGGTGTGCAACAGGGCGTGACCGGTACGGTCGGCTGCCGCGCAGGCGCGCTGCACCGGCTTTTCGCCGAAGTGGGCCGTGTGGCCGCCGAACGGACGCTGATAGATGGTGCCGTCAGGGTTGCGGTCAAACGGCATGCCGAAGTGTTCCAGTTCGTACACGACTTTCGGTGCTTCGCGGCACATGAATTCGATGGCATCCTGGTCGCCCAGATAGTCGCCGCCCTTGACGGTGTCGAACATGTGCCAGAACCAGTTGTCTTCGGCCATGTTGCCGAGCGACGCGCCGATACCGCCCTGCGCCGCCACGGTGTGCGAGCGGGTCGGGAAAACTTTCGACAAAACAGCGACGTTCAGGCCGGCTTCAGCCAGCTGCAACGACGCGCGCATGCCGGAACCGCCGGCGCCAACGATGACCGCGTCAAAGCGGCGGGTAGGGATTGCAGATTTATATGCTGCCACGATTACACACTCCAGAGTATCTGTACCGTCCAGCCGGCACAAGCGATCAACCACAGCATGGTGGCAATTTGCAGGGTCAGACGGAGGCCAGCGCTTTTCACGTAGTCCATCCAGATGTCGCGTACGCCGACCCATGCGTGGTAGAACAGGGCGACGAAGGTCACCAGACTGAACAATTTAAACCACTGCTGTGCGAACAGACCAGCCCAGCCTTCATAGCTGAAGTTGCTGCCAGTCAAGAAAGAAATAAGCAGGATGGCAACATATGCCACCATGACGATGGCGGTGACGCGTTGCGCCAGCCAGTCGCGCAAGCCGTAATGGGCACCGACGACGAGGCGTTTCGGTCCGATATTATTGTCTGCCATGTTTAAAATACTCCAAACAGTTTCAAAGCGACCAGAGCCGTCAACACCAGGCTCACGACCAGCACGGACGACGCGGTCTTGCGTGCCGAATCTTTCTCGATGGCAACGTGCACATCCATGAACAGGTGACGGATACCGGCGCAGAAGTGGTGCAGGAAAGCCCAGACCAGGCCCAGGGTGATCAGCTTGACGAACCAGTGCGAGGCGATGCCCTGGAAGTAGGCGTAGGACATTTCGGAACGCAGGCTCAGTTCCAGCATGTACAGGATGCACGGCAGCAAGGCGAAAATGATGAAACCGCTGATACGATGCAGGATCGAGACGATGGCGCCGACAGCCATGCGGTAGTTCGACAATTCGGTAACATGAATGTTACGGAATTGCGGCCGTTCTTTTTTTGGTACTTCTCTTACGGCTTCAGACATAACAAAAACCTCCCCTTTGAATTTCAACTAAATATTGAAGCCGCGATTTTCGCCGATTTTCGCAACCCATACCAATATCTATTGTTACATATAACCAAAATGGTTTTTTACTACAAAATACCGCGCTACTTTCCGTAGTTCACGTAATTTAATTACAGAATCGCCGGCAAAGCACGGCCCGCCGGGGCCGGCCATGCTTTAGCTGCGCTTTCTGTTGTCTCCGTTGCCCGCCTTGCGACAGGCATCTTGCAAGCGATGCACTTCAGCCTTGCCGCTTCTCCGGATGCCCGCAGGCATCCCGCTGCTTCAGCTGAGTTCATTCTGATAATGGTGGCGACTGGTCAGGTACAAGCCCCGGCGCAGTTCGACCGGCTTGTCGCCGTAGGTAAACGACACGCGCTCGGAACTGAGCAAAGGCGTGCCGAGGTCGATATTTAACAATTGCGCGGCGCCCGCATCGGCGCACACGGCGCGGATCTGCTCGGACGCACGGATCATGCGCGTGCCAAATTCCGTTTCGAACAGGCCGTACATGGGGCCCTTGTATTCCACCAGGCGCTCGGCCGTCAGGCCCTTGAAGATCAGGCCGGGCAGCCACAGCTCTTCGACGATGGTCGGCACGCCGTCGAAATACTGCACGCGCTTGATGAAGATCACGGCGTCGCCGGACTTCAGATCCATCAGGCGCGCCACGTCGGCCGGCGCGCGCACGCGCTTGACTTCGATAAACTTGCTTTCGGGATAATGCGGCACGCCTTCGTCCGGCACCAGGCGCAGGAAGCGGAAATGCGCGCGCGCCTCATGGTGGGTGGAAACGAAAGTGCCCTTGCCCTGGCGGCGCATGACGAGGTTCTCGGCTGCCAGTTCATCGATGGCCTTGCGCACCGTGCCCTGGCTGACCTTGAAGCGCCCTGCCAGCTCGACTTCGCTGGGAATGAGCTCGCCCGGCTTCCATTCGCCCGATTGCAGGCTCTGCGTAATGAGCGCCTTGATCTGCTGGTACAGGGGACTGAAGGTGGGCGATGCAGTGACTGCAGGCACGGCGGGCGCAGTGGTATTGCTGCTGGCCGTCACGGTGACTGGGGTACTGGCCGCCGCAGCGACGGGCGTGGCCGGGGTGCCCGCGGTCGGACTGACCGCCCCGCTTGCAGCAGTGGCATTGTTGGTCAGATTGGACGAGGCGGAATTCATAGTCCGACATTTCAACACAAATCACTGCCCGCGTCCAGTAAAACACTCGTAGTTATCTGTCTTATATAAGACATAAGATATGATTGACAGATACAGATCAGAGGCCTAAACTGCCTTCGATAAAACTTGTGAGCCAGCGTTTTATGTTGTCGGCCAGCCACTCTGGCCTCGTGCAGCACAAGCGTGACGGCGGCGTACACCAGCAATTCGGTGGCGCGGGCCGGTTTTGGTATCATTATAGTTTTTCCGGATAAGCGTAAGCCCAGCTTCAAGCCCGTTTTCTTTCCCATTTTTGGAGATTCATCATGGCTAAAACCCCAATGCGTGTTGCAGTGACCGGCGCCGCCGGCCAGATCGGCTACGCCCTGTTGTTCCGCATCGCCAATGGCGACATGCTCGGCAAAGACCAGCCTGTCATCTTGCAACTGCTTGAAATCCCGGACGAAAAAGCCCAGAAGGCGCTCAAGGGCGTGATGATGGAAATCGACGATTGCGCATTCCCGCTGCTGACGGAAATGACCGCCCACTCCGATCCGCTGACGGCATTCAAGGATGTCGACGTGGCCGTACTGGTTGGCGCGCGTCCACGCGGCCCAGGCATGGAACGCAAGGACCTGCTGGAAGCGAACGCGCAGATCTTCACGGTGCAAGGCAAGGCGCTCGACGCCGTCGCTTCGCGCAATGTCAAAGTGCTGGTGGTCGGCAACCCTGCCAATACCAACGCCTACATCGCCATGAAATCGGCACCGTCGCTGCCGGCGAAAAACTTCACCGCCATGCTGCGCCTGGACCACAACCGCGCGCTGTCGCAAGTCGCTGCCAAGACCGGCACCGCCGTGAAAGACATCGAAAAGCTGACCGTCTGGGGCAACCACTCGCCAACCATGTACGCCGACTACCGCTTCGCCACCGTCAACGGCAAGGCTGTGAAAGACCTGATCAACGACCAGGAATGGAACGCCAACACCTTCCTGCCGACCGTCGGCAAGCGCGGCGCGGCCATCATCGAAGCGCGCGGCCTGTCGTCGGCAGCGTCGGCAGCGAACGCCGCCATCGACCA
This sequence comes from Janthinobacterium sp. GW460-12-1-14-LB5, assembly GCF_059423585.1. Taxonomy (NCBI): domain Bacteria; kingdom Pseudomonadati; phylum Pseudomonadota; class Betaproteobacteria; order Burkholderiales; family Oxalobacteraceae; genus Janthinobacterium; species Janthinobacterium sp. GW460-12-1-14-LB5. The sequence continues at coordinate 57,325 of NZ_JBWKYD010000026.1, forward strand.
CATCCATGACTGGATGCTGGGCACCAACGGCAAGTGGACCACCATGGGCGTTCCTTCGGATGGTTCGTACGGCATCCCTGAAGGCACCGTGTTCGGCTTCCCGGTCACCACCGACAACGGTGAGTACACCATCGTTCAAGGTCTGGAAATCGATGCATTCTCGCAAGAGCGCATCAACCTGACCCTGAAAGAACTGACCGAAGAGCGCGAAGGCGTGAAACACCTGCTGGCCTAAGTCCAGTTCTGGCGGCGCGGTGCAAACGTGCCGCCCGCCACGCAGGCCGCGG
>NZ_JBWKYD010000026.1:57621-86780 GCF_059423585.1 Janthinobacterium sp. GW460-12-1-14-LB5
CCCCCCCCCCGCGGCCCGACTGTTTATCAAGTAGTTTTTACCTGCAGAAATGCCTTAAGCATGCACCCTTCCGAGGTTTTATTCCAAGGCAAACGCCAGCCGCTGTTGCTCGCCGCTTGCGACCACTACGCCGGCTCCGAAAAGCTGATGCGTAAATCGATTGCTTTGCAACAAGAGCTTGGGCCCCTGTTCGACATCACGTTCGACTGCGAAGACGGCGCCAGCGCCGGCAATGAAGAGTCCCACGCCCACATGATCGCCGGCCTGCTGGCCAGCGACGACAACCAGTTCAACCGCATCGGCGTGCGCGTGCACGACGTCGACAGCCCGTTTTTCGCGCGCGACGTGGAAATCATCTGCGGCGCCGCATCGCGCCTGGCCTACATCGCCGTACCCAAGGTGGGCGGCGTGCAGGATGCCATGCTGGCCATCGACCTGATCAACCTGCACGCGCGCCGCGCCGGCCGCGACAACCTGCCCGTGCACATCCTGATCGAGACGCATGGCGCGCTGCGCGACGCCTATGCGATCGCCGCCCTGCCCCAGGTCGAATGCTTGTCGTTCGGCATCATGGATTTCGTCTCGGCCCACTACGGCGCCATTCCCGCCGCCGCCATGCGCACGCCAGGCCAGTTCACGCACCCGCTGGTGGTGCGCGCCAAGCTGGAAGTGGCCGCCGCCTGCCATGCGCACGGCAAGGTGCCGTCGCATAACGTGACGACCGACGTGCGCGATTCGGCCGTGGTGGCGAATGACGCCCAGCGCGCTACGGCAGAGTTCGGCTATACGCGCATGTGGAGCATCCACCCGGACCAGATCAAGCCCATCATCAAGGCCTTCACGCCGCGCCTGTCCGAAGTCAACGAGGCTAGCAACATCCTCAATGAAGCGCTGCGCGCCAACTGGGGACCGATTGCGCAAAATGGCCGCTTGCACGACCGCGCCAGCTACCGATATTATTGGACCGTTTTGCAACGCGCCAAACTGGCAGGCCTCGGTCTGCCCGAGGCGGCCGCTGCATTGCTTAACGCCCCCTCTTCCAGCACCACTGAAAACTGACAGGAATTACACGATGTCCCTCTCCAAATTAGCCATTGCCTGCAGCGTCGCGCTGGGCGCCATGACCCTCACGCTGGCGCCAGCCAGCTTCGCTGCCACGGACACCAAGGAAGCGGCAAACGCCAAGGCGGTCAAAGCCAAGGCCAAGCCGAAGGCCAAGGCCACCAAGGCCGCCGCCAAGGAAGCGCATCCGCTCGCCATGTCCGTGGTCGACAAGGAAGAATCCGACGAACCGGACACCGCTGGCTCGGCTTCCACCGATTTCAATTGTGAACTTGGTAATAAAATTACCATCTACACCAATGCGACCGACGACAAACACATCGCCCTGCGCTGGAAGAAGCGCCTGCACCGCCTGAGCCGCGTTGGCACCACCACCGGCGCCAACCGCTTCGAGAACCGTTTGTATGGTCTCGTCTGGATCGGCATCCCGGCCAAGGGCATGCTGCTCGATTCCAAGCAGGGCCGCCAGTTGGCCAATGAATGCAAGGATGCGGAGCAAGCCAAGCCGGCGGCAGTGGTGGAAGCCGCGCCATCGCTGGGCGTGCTGCCGGCGACCGGCGGCTGATGTGAGCAGCAAGGGCCTCTTCGGGGGCTCAGTCATGTTTTGTAATTTGAATAATCAATAAATAGACGATACCCAACAAGGAGAGGTCATGTCCCGCAACACTCTGAACACGCTCAAGGACTTTAATATTTCGGACAGCAAGAAGGGCAAGCTGTACTCCCTGCCTGCGCTGGAAAAAAGCCTGGGCATCAATGTCTCCCGCCTGCCAGTGTCGATTCGCATCGTGCTCGAATCGGTATTGCGCAACTGCGACGGCAAGAAAGTCACCGAAGAACACGTCAAGCAATTGGCGAGCTGGGGCCCGACCGCCGAGCGCACCGACGAGATCCCGTTCGTAGTGGCGCGCGTCGTGCTGCAGGACTTCACCGGCGTACCGCTGCTGGCCGACCTGGCCGCCATGCGCAACGTGGCCGCCAAGATGGGCATCAACGCCAAGAAGATCGAACCTCTGGTGCCGGTCGACCTGGTGGTCGACCACTCGGTCACCATCGATCACTACCGCGAAAAGAAAGCGCTGGACCTGAACATGAAACTGGAATTCTCGCGTAACAACGAGCGCTACCAGTTCATGAAATGGGGCATGCAGGCATTCGACACCTTCGGCGTCGTGCCACCGGGCTTCGGCATCGTCCACCAGGTGAACCTGGAATACTTGGCACGTGGCGTGCACCACGCAGGCAAGAAAGCCGGCGACGTGTACTACCCTGACACCCTGGTTGGCACCGACTCGCACACCACCATGATCAACGGCATCGGCGTGGTCGGCTGGGGCGTGGGCGGCATCGAGGCGGAAGCCGGCATGCTGGGCCAGCCGGTCTACTTCCTGACGCCGGACGTCATCGGCGTGAACCTGTCGGGCGCGCTGCGCGAAGGCTGCACCGCTACCGACCTGGTACTGACCATCACCGAACTGCTGCGCAAGGAAAAAGTCGTCGGCAAGTTCGTCGAATTCTTCGGCGAAGGCACTGAGTCCTTGACCCTGACGGACCGCGCGACGATCGCCAACATGGCACCGGAATACGGCGCGACCATGGGCTTCTTCCCCGTCGACGAAGCGACCATCGACTACTTCAAGGGCACCGGCCGCAGCAAGGCTGAAATCGCCGCGTTCGAAGGCTACTTCAAGGCGCAAAACCTGTTCGGCGTGCCAAAAGCGGGCGACATCGACTACACCCGCGTGGTGGAACTGGACCTGGCCACGGTCGCTCCGTCGCTGGCCGGCCCGAAACGCCCGCAAGACCGTATCGAAATCGGCAACGTCAAGGCCAACTTCGCCGAACTGTTCGCCAAGCCAACCTCGGAAAACGGCTTCAACAAGAATCCGGCCGACCTGGCTGCCGTGTACGAAACGACGAACGGCGTGAAAGTGTCGAACGGCGACGTGCTGATCGCCGCGATCACCTCGTGCACCAACACATCGAACCCGAGCGTAATGCTGGCTGCCGGCCTGCTGGCCAAGAAAGCCGTGGAAGCCGGCCTGAAGGTCGCGCCGCACATCAAGACATCGCTGGCCCCTGGCTCGCGCGTCGTGACCGAGTACCTGACCGCTGCCGGCCTGCTGCCGTACCTGGAAAAACTGGGCTTCGGCGTGACCGCCTACGGCTGCACCACCTGTATCGGCAATGCGGGCGACCTGACGCCTGAGCTGAACGCAGCGATTGCCACGCACGACATCGTCGCGTCGGCCGTACTGTCGGGCAACCGCAACTTCGAAGCACGTATCCACCCGAACATCCGCTCGAACTTCCTGGCTTCGCCACCACTGGTCGTCGCCTACGCCATCGCCGGCAACATGACGCGCGACCTGATGACGGAACCAGTCGGCAAGGGCAAGGGCGGCAAGGACATCTACCTGGGCGACATCTGGCCGACCTCGGCTGAAGTCTCGGCCATGATGAAGTTCGCCATGAACGCCAAGGTGTTCAAGGACAACTACGCGGACGTCAAGGGCGCGCCAGGCAAGCTGTGGGAAAAAGTCACCACCGTCTCCGGCCAAGTCTACAACTGGCCGAAATCGACCTACATCGCGGAACCACCGTTCTTCGACAACTTCTCGATGACGCCAGCGGCAGTGGCCACCGGCATCGAAGGCGCGCGCGCACTGGGCGTGTTCGGCGATTCCATCACCACCGACCACATCTCGCCAGCCGGCTCGATCCAGGAAAACGGTCCTGCAGGCAAATGGCTGAAGGAAAACGGCGTCCTGAAAGCGGACTTCAACTCCTACGGCTCGCGTCGCGGCAACCATGAAATCATGATGCGCGGCACGTTCGCCAACGTGCGCATCAAGAACCGCATGATCCCTGCCAAGGCAGACGGTTCGGCGGTCGAAGGCGGCATCACGATCCACCAGCCTTCCGGCGAACAAATGTCGATCTACGACGCAGCGATGAAATATGTTGCTGAAGGCACGCCAACCATGGTCTTCGGCGGCGAAGAGTACGGTACGGGCTCGTCGCGCGACTGGGCAGCCAAGGGCACCCAGCTGCTGGGCGTGAAAGCCGTGATCACCCGTTCGTTCGAGCGCATCCACCGCTCGAACCTGGTGGGCATGGGCGTGCTGCCGCTGCAATTCATCGGCGACGACAGCGTGCAGACGCTGGGCATCACCGGCAAGGAAACCTTCGACCTGAAAGGCCTCGAAGGCGAAATCAAGCCACAGCAACTGGCTACCCTGGTGATCCACCGCGCCGACGGCAGCAGCCAGGAAGTCAAAGTCCTGCTGCGCATCGATACGCCGATCGAAGTCGATTACTACAAGCACGGCGGTATCCTGCCATTCGTGCTGCGTCAACTGCTGGCCGAGTAATCAGCCCAGCTGTGAGGTAAGATAAAAGCGCCGGTTCCGACCGGCGCTTTTTTTCGTCCGCAGCATCCGTTTTTCCTTGAAATTTCGACTATTGGCATGATCTAAGGACAGCTTACGTATTGCGTGCGGCTGAATCCTCTACAATACGGTTATAAGGGTTTATCATTGTTTGACTGATCCATTTTTTTCACTTTCCGAGACTCTTATCCCGCTATGCGTCGTCCTTCCAAAGATTCATCCCATAAACTGACTGCCGACAGCCAGCGCCTGGTCACCTTTGCCCAGGCGATCGTACAGGCAGCCAGCCGTCTCGAAGAGCGGTCCTGGGAACACAGCCTGGATACGCAGCTCCAGAAATTACTCAAAACCGGCCACCAGGACACCATCGACAACACCCTGGGCAGCCTGTTCAAGGAAGACTTGAACGCCTACGACGTGCTGATGGACTGCGTTGAAGCCGTCAGCGAATCGACCGTCATCACGCATGAAGACGTGCGCTACGACGCCCTGCTGGTCGCCGTGCCCATCCTCGCGTGGACGCGCTTTTCCATCGCTTCCGGCCCCATGGCCGGCGACGCGCACGGCGTGCTGTCGGCGCATTTCGCCGCCCACCTGCTGGCCGATGGCACGAAGATGGCCATGGCGCCCACCCTGTACTCGATCGACCAGTTGCCGCGCAGCCACGTCGAAACCTACGCCAAGACGCAGAAGCTGGCGCAAGCCGCGCTGAAAGGCACGGCCGTCAAGCCCTCCAGCAAAGAGGCGGAAACGGCGCCCTTCCTGGCCGACACGCGCTACCTGCTGGTGGCCGTGGTGGCGCCAGCAGGCGCGCCGCTGTTCCGCTGGCAGACGCCGGCCAGCCAGCTCGACTTCATCGCCGAGCGCAGCGCCGCCCTGGAACAATGGCGCACGCAGGCGACGCCGACCATCGCCCGCCTGCTGCCCGGCTGCGGCCTGGAATTGCTGCTGCCGGAAGCGTATTACGTGGCCTGCCGCGAAGCGGACAAGCTGATCCGTCCCGTCTCCGTGCGCGCCGCCGTGCACTACCTGACGCACACGCTGGCCATCGAGCCGTCGGAATTGCGCGCCGTCATCGCCGGCTTCGGCGAGGAAGCGGCCGATGGCCAGGTGGACGAGTACCGCATCGCCTTCACCCTGCGCCAGGCGCCGGACGTCATCTACGGCATCGTCTGGCCCCTGTACGGCCAGGAAGACGAGGATGGCACGCCGATCGAAGGCCTGATCCAGGTCGGCATCGCCGCGCTGGACAAGCAAAAGACACCGGTCGATGAGATTATCGAGCATCTGAACGCTGCCGGCGTGACGCAGATCAAGCGCCATGCGGAACGTTTTGTCGGAGAGTATTGCGACGACTGCGGCGCACCGCTGTTTGCCGACCCGGTCGGCGAGCTGGCGCATGCGGAAATGCCGGAAGATACGCCGCAAGGAACCGAGCATTTCCATTGATCTGATGACACACTCTTCAAACCTACTGCGCAGCCCACTCTCGGGTCGGCGTTACTCGCTGTACCTTTAGTACAGCTGCGTTACTCAACCCGATATCGGGCTTGCTCGCTACGGTTTGAAGAGGTGTCGATGCAATGGTTGAAAGGCAGACCGCAAGTCGGATTAGCCGGAACGGCGTAATCCGACAACAGCGTTGGCCCATAAAAAAGGCGGAACCCCGGTTCCGCCTTTTTCATTTCAACGTCATTTAAAACACTATCACCACTGTGAAAACGGGTGGCGGATCAAATTCGCGTTGTAATAGCGCGCATCGCCCGACACTTCCGCGCCTATCCATTCCGGCTTCTCGAAGGGCTGGTCTTCCGACGCCAGTTCGATCTCGGCCACGAGCAAGCCCGCGTTGGCGCCAAGAAACTCGTCGACTTCCCACACCATGCCCGCGTGTTCGATGCGGTGGCGGTATTTTTCGATCAGCGGCTGTTCGCACAGGCCATCGAGCAATTCGACGGCGTCGGCCAGCGGAATCGGATACTCCCACTCGCCGCGCGACGCGCCCACGTTGGCGCCCTTGATGGTCAGCATCGCCTGTTCGCCTTCGATGCGCACGCGCACCACGCGCTCGCGCGCCGACGACAGATAGCCCTGGCGCAGCAGTACCGCCTGGCCAAGGCCGCGCCAGGCGTCGCCGGCCAGCAGGAATTTACGCTCGATCTCGATTCCCATGAACAACGCCGATCAATCGAGCGACAGCAGGATAGGCTGCAGCATGGCCGCACCCAGGGCCGCGCTGCGCGCGCCGTTCCAGCCCACGGCCGGATCGGGCAAGTCGGCGTTTTCCTTGAACGGCATTTCCAGCGTCAAGGCCAGGCAGCCGAAGTGGTGGCCGATGTATTTCGACGCCAGCGTCAGCATGTCCGACTTGTACTTGCTGGCCGCATAGCCGAACTTGTCCTGGAAGTCGGGGCTGGCCTGCTTGTAGCGCTCGATGAAGGCCTTCTGGTGCGCCGCTTGCGCCGGCGTAAAGTTTTCCAGCATTTCGTTGCCGGCCACAAAGTTGTACGGCAGCGCTTCATCGCCGTGGATGTCGAAGAACATGTCGACGCCCGTTTCGTGGATCTTGTTCTTCACGCACAGCACTTCCGGGCTGGACTCCAGCGATGGCGTCATCCATTCGCGGTTCAGGTTGGCGCCTGCCGCATTCGTGCGCAGGTTGCCGCGAATCGAGCCGTCCGGGTTCATGTTCGGCACGATGTGGACCACGGCGCGCTGCAGCAGTTTGCGCGCGATCGGGTTGGCATCGTCCAGCAGCGAGTCGATCAGGCCTTCGACGAACCATTCGGCCATCGATTCGCCCGGATGCTGGCGCGCGATGACCCAGATTTTCTTTTCCGCCTGCGGGTTGCCGATGGTCACCATGTTCATGTCGCGGCCGTCGACCGTGCTACCCAGGTCGGACACGCGCGCCAGCGGGTGCTCGGCCACTTCGCCCAGCAGGCGCAGATGGCGTTCCCACGAATACGGCTCGAAATAGGCGTAGTACACGCTGTCGAGTTCCGGCGTGTGCGAAATCGTCATAACCTGGCCATCGAACGCCGTCGGCACGCGGAACCAGTTTTCGCTGTCGTAGCTGGCCACGGCCTGGTAGTCTTCATAGCCGGCCGGATAGGTGGCCTGGCCCGCGTTCAGGAAGCGCATCGTGCACGCCTGACCACGCGCGCCCTGCAGGCGGAAATGGAACCACTGGTGGATGTCGGCGTGGCTATCCTTGCGCAAGTTCAGGTCGATGGCGCCGGCACTGGTGGCGTTCACCACCTCGATGGCGCCCGAGTCGAAGTTCTGGCTGATTTTAATGGTCATGTAATGATCCCGTCCGAATGTAAGTGTTCCGGCGTTGCCTCGTGGGCCACCGCCGTCGCGCTAAAAAACGCAGTGTAAGCTATCCCGCTATTTTCCGCCCTTTGGCCCCATTCGCAAAGCCTGGTCCGGCGATTTATGCACCAATCCGGGGCATCGATGGAAAAGTGCCGGGCAAAAGCGCGAAAAATCGGTCAGCTGTTGCATCTGCCGGACAAAAAACTGAATTGTAACAATGCCTGACACATTGGCAGCGCATCGCCACCCTATAATTCTTGCTTTCATAGAGTCGCCAGGAAAGAGTCGTGGACAAGAAGTTAACTAACATCCAGGAAAGAAAGTTACGCGAGGCTCAGGCGCGGCGCGAGCACATCATCGACGTCGTCAAGGATCTCATCAAGAAGGGCGGCGCGCGCGCCGTTTCCATCCGCAAGGTGGCTGAGGCGGCCGGCTTTTCCACCACCGTCGTCTACGCGCTGTTCCGCGACAAGGCCACCCTGATCGCCCAGGCCATGGACAAGGACTTGCTGGAACTGGTACGCGCCATGCGCACGGCCTGCGCCGGCAGCGACGACCCGTGGCAGCGCATCGCCCTGGTCGGCCGCGCCTACATCGAGTACGGCTTCCAGCACCCGGACGAGTACTCGCTGATCTTCATGGAGCTGCGCCCGCATGCCGAGCTCGACGCCGTGGAAGTCGAACACGGCAATATCGAGCAGGATCCATACGCCTACGCGCTGCACCTGTTCGGCGAGCTGGCGCAAACGGGCCAGGTACGCCACGACGAGCCGGCGCTGCATACGATGACGCAGATCTTCTGGCAATCGCTGCACGGCCTCGTGTCCCTGCGCATCGTCATGGATGCGGGCGACCCATGGACGCCACACCCGGAAATGAACGCGCATATCGACGACTTGCTGGCCGTCGTCACGGCAGGCATCCGGCTGCGCTTTGCACCGGTTTCCTGACGTTTGATCCAGCGCAAACCGCCCGGACAGAAAAGGCGGACAGTAGAGTGAAGCCGCCTGCGCTGGTGCAGCGCGGCTCGCGCGAAGGAGTGCGAGATGAACGATGCCTATGCCACGGACCGGCTTGACAAACAGCAAAGCGCGAACAATGCTGTACGCATGGAAGCGCGCCTGACAAAACTGGAAACGGACCGGGAACATGACCGGCAATGGTTCAAGACCCTGGAACAGCGTCTTGGCGATGGCCTGGACAAGGTGCGCACGGAGTTGCGCGACGAATCGCAGTTGCTGCGCGCCGACCTGACGCAATTTCGCGGCGACCTGCGCGGCGACTGCCACGCCTTGCGCACGGAACTGGGCGACATCCGCAAGCACATGCATACCCACTTCCTGTGGTTCATGGGTATACAGGCCACCACCACGTTTGCCCTGCTGGGCCTGGGCGCCAAGGCGCTGCATATGTATTGAATAGTGAATAGTGAAAAAGGCAGGCGCGGTGCTGCCCGCCCTGCCCTGTGTTTGCGCTGACGCAAACTTACTGCGCTGCCAGCATGCTCTGCGTTTCCTGATAGCGCGTATGCCACGACAGCGCCTGTTCCAGGAGGTGCGGCGTATGGCCGCCGCGCTGGCATGCCGCGTCGTAATACGCGCGCAATTGCTCACGGTAATCGGGATGCGTACAGCGCTCGATGATCAGCGGCGCCCGTTCGCGCGGCGCCAGGCCGCGCAAGTCCGCATAGCCCCACTCCGTCACCAGCACGTCGACGTCGTGTTCCGTATGGTCCACATGCGACACCATCGGCACCACGCTGGAGATGCGCCCGCCCTTGGCCGCCGATTTCGACACGAACATCGACACTTGCCCATTGCGCGCAAAGTCGCCCGAGCCGCCGATGCCGTTCATCATATGCGTGCCGCACACGTGCGTGGAATTGACGTTGCCGTAGATATCGAACTCGAGCGCCGTGTTCAGGGCGATGATGCCCAGGCGGCGCACGATTTCCGGGTGGTTGCTGATCTCTTGCGGGCGCAGCACGATTTTCGAGCGGTAATGGTCGATATTGTCCATCAGCTTTTGATGCACGCCAGCCGACAGGGTGATCGACGAGGCCGAGGCAAACGCCAGCTGGCCCGAGTCGAGCAACTCGATGGCGCTGTCCTGCAGTACTTCCGAATACATCGTCATGTTCTGGAAGGGCGAACCGATCAGCCCATGCAGCACGGCGTTGGCGATGGTGCCGATGCCCGCCTGCAGCGGCAGCAATTCCGGCCCCATGCGCCCGGCCGCCACTTCGCCTTCGAGGAAAGCGATCACGTGGCCGGCGATCGCCTGCGTTTCCGCGTCGGGCGGCAAGGCGTTCGACGGGCTGTCGGGGCTGTCCGTGATGACGATGGCGGCGATGCGGGCCGGATCGATGGCGATGGCCGTGCTGCCCAGGCGCTGGTCCACGCGCGTGAGGGGTATCGGTTCGCGGCCCGGCAAGGTTTGCGGAATATAAATGTCGTGCAAGCCTTCCAGCGCCAGCGGCGTGGACAGGTTGATTTCGATAATGACTTGTGTTGCCTGCTGGGCGAACGCGGCGGAGTTGCCCACCGACATGGTCGGGATGATGGCGCCGGCCGCCGTGATGGCCGTCGCTTCGATGACGGCGATGTCGACGGCAGCCAGGTTACCCGAACGCAACTGCTCGGCCGTTTCCGACAGATGCTGGTCGATGAACATGACTTCGCCCTTGTTGATCTTGCCGCGCAGAACCGGGTCGACCTGGAACGGCATGCGGCGCGCCAGCACGCCCGCTTCGGCCATCAGGCCGTCGCTGCCGTTGCCCAGCGAAGCGCCCGTGATCAGGGTCAGGCTCAACGGGTCTTGCAAAGCGCGCTCGGCCAGTGCGCGCGGCAGGGCCTTGGCATCGCCGGCACGGGTAAAGCCGCTCATGCCGACACGCATGCCGTTGTGGAACAATTTGGCTGCCTCATCGGCGCTCATGATTTTGCTGAGCAGGCCTGGGTGGCGGATACGGTCCTCGTACATCGTGATGCTCCTGATATTCTTAATATTCTCAAACTGGATGGCTGTCATACACCAACCCCATAAGTGGATTCAGTATAAAATCCCGGCCATATGCATGGCATGAATTAATTTCGCCACATCCAGTCGATATTTTCATGCCGCGCCACTGCCGAGCACCCTCTTGGATATCCGTTCCCTGCGCTATTTCGTGGAAACCGTGCGCCTGTCGAGCTTTACGCAGGCGGCCGAATCTCTGCACCTGACCCAGTCCACCATCAGCAAGATGGTGCGCCAGCTGGAAGACGAGGTGGGCGCGCAGCTGCTGGTGCGCGACGGGCGCAAGCTGACCCTGACGGACACGGGCCGCATCGTCTACCAGCACGGCCAGGAGATGCTGGCGAACATGCGCCAGCTGACCCTGGAAGTGCGCGACACCCAGGCCTTGCAGCGCGGCAGCCTGACGGTCGGCATCCCGCCCATGATCAATGTGCTGTTTACGCCCGTATTAAAAGCCTTCCGCGCGCGCCATCCCCACATCAGCCTGACCCTGCAGGAAGACACGGGCCAGCAGATCGAGCGCAAGGTGGCGGCCGGCGAGCTGGAAATCGGCATGACGGTGCTGCCGGCCGACCCGGAACTCGACCTCGTGGCCGTGGAAGTGGCCAGCTACCCGATCTGGGCCCTGGCCGAACCGGGCACGTTCCAGAAAAACCGCACGACACTGCCCTTCAAGGCGCTGGCAGACTTGCCGCTGGTGTTATTGAAAGATGATTTCGCCCTCACGCGCAGCCTGCGCCAGCATTTCGCGCAAGCGGGCTTCACGCCGACGATTGCGGCGCAGAGCGGCCAGTGGGACTGGCTGGTGGCGATGGCCTCAGCGGGCCTGGGCGTGGCGCTGCTGCCCGAGCCGTTCATCCACCGCCTGGCCGGCGAACCACTGGAAGCGGTACGCATCGTCGAGCCGGAAGTGGCGTGGCAGGTGGCGCACGTCTGGAGCGGGCGCTATCTGTCGCACGCGGCGCGCGCCTGGCTCGAGGTGTGCCAGGACGTGCTGGGCACGCAATTCGCGCACTGACGTAAAAAAGGGTGGCCGAGGCCACCCTTTATGCTGATAACGCTACCTTGCTTACTTGGCGTCGTCGTTGTACATGCTGGCATATTTCCAGCCGAAGTACAGAATGAAGGTGTAGCACAGGGCCGGCACGAGGAAGGACAGCTGCAGGTTGATATGGTCGGCCAGGAAGCCCTGGATGAACGGCACGATGGCGCCGCCGACGATGGCCATGCACAGGATGCCCGAACCTTGGCCCGTTTGCGCGCCCAGCTTGTTCAGAGCCATGCTGAAGATGGTCGGGAACATGATGGAGTTGAACAGGCCGACGGCGATCAATGCCCACATGGCCGTATGACCGCTGGAGAACACGGCGACAAGGATCAGCGCGATGACGACGGCGGCGTTGAAGGCCAGCGTCTTGCCCGGGCTGACATAGCGCATCACGGCAAAGCCGACGAAGCGGCCCAGCATGGCGCCACCCCAGTAATAGCTGACGAAATAGGCGGCGTCGGCGTGGCTGAGGCCCGCGATATGGCTCTCGCCCAGGAAGTTGATCAGGAAGCTGCCGATGCTCACTTCTCCGCCCACGTACAGGAAGATGGCCAGCGCGCCCAGCACCAGGTGGCGGTGCGACCAGATCGAGACCTTGTGGCCATCCTGCGCCAGGGCGGCCGCATCGTCCGCATGCGAAATCTTCGGCAGCTTGGCCAGCGCGAACAGCACGGCCAGGATCACCAGGGTGGCGGCCAGTACCAGGTACGGGCCCTGCACGGAAGCGGCTTCCTTGGCGCGGTAGGCCAGTTGCTCGGCCGCCGGCAGCAGGTCGAACTGCTGCACCGTCAGCACGGTGCCGGACAAAATCAGCATGCCGCCCAGGGCCGGTGCCACGGTGGTGCCCAGCGCATTGAAGGCCTGGGTCAGGGTCAGACGGCTCGACGCCGTCTGCGGGTCGCCCAGTTCCGTCACGTACGGGTTGGCCGCCACCTGCAGCACGGTGATGCCGGCCGCCAGGATGAAGAAGGACAGCAGGAACAGCGCATAGCTGCCGGTGGACGCCGGGTAGAACATGGCGCAGCCGGCGGCTGCGATCAGCAGGCCGGCAACGACGCCGCGCTGGTAGCCGATTTTCTTGATCAGCATGCCGGCGGGCAGCGAGACGATGGCGTAGGCGCCAAAGAAGCAGAACTGCACCAGCATCGCCTGGACATAGGTCAAGGTGTAGATCGAGCGCAGATGGGGAATCAGCACATCATTGAGCGAGGTCAGCAGTCCCCACATGAAAAACAGTACCGTGACAATGATCAGGGCGCCTGTATTGTTTTGCGTGCCGGCCTGCGCGGACTGGACGCCCTGGCCTTGCTTTACGTATTCCATACCTTCTCCATTTTTCAATTCCAAGTTGATCTTGCCAGGCATGGAAACGTTTCCATCCAGGCAGCACCAGGACGCGCAAGCGCCACGCAGATATCAGCGTGGGCCATGACTGCCATCAGCGATACGGGGGCAGGCATGGCAATCTTGCGCGCGGCAGGCGCACGGCCGACCGTTTCTCGTCAGAACGATGTCTTGTGGGCGCGGCACGCCTGCGGGCTGCGTTTGAAAACAACATCCAGGACAAAACAGTTTTGTAGTAAAACTACGATACTGCGCCGGCATTATGCCTTAAAGCCCCGTATTGCGCAGCTTTCCCGCCAGTTATCTCAAAAATGAATAGCTGACATTTGAAATCAAAAGTAGCCTTATAACTTGGAATTGGTATACTTGTGTTGCAGTGCAGCACAACGCGGCACGCCACACAAGGAGTCTGCCATGTCTACCGCATTTACCTACCACACCACGCAAAGCAGCAATATCGTCGCCACCCTGGTGCACGCCGCCAAACGTCTTGGCGCCTGGCTGAACCAAAGCAGCGACCGCCGCGAACGCGCCTACGAAGAAGCCTATCTGGCCGAATCGACCGACCGTTACGATCTGGAATACCGCATGCGCGAACTGGCCCGTGCCAACCCGCAGCCAAGCTGGATGAGCGGCCTGAGCCGTTAATGTTGAGCAAGAAGTAAGCAGCGCCAGCAAGACCATCGCCAGCCCCATCCTGCTCGCCCCGCGCTTGAGCACAGGATGGGTAAGCGGCAGCAGGCGGCCGCCCGGCATGACGCCGGGAAGCGCCACGATGCTGCAGTGCATCAGGTCATTTTCATGACCCTCTGCACGTTTTACTATCAATTCATCTAGTTTTACTACGTACTTCTACGGACCGCTCAATGCGGAATCATGCCGGTGAACACGTACGCCTGCAGCATGGTGATGATGCCGATGATGACGGCAAACAACAGGCTGTGCTTCAAGGTAAAGCGGAACAAGTCCGATTCCTTGCCAACCAGGCCCGTTGCCGCGCAGGCGACGGCGATCGACTGGGGCGAGATCATCTTCGCCGTCACGCCGCCCGTCGTATTGGCCGCCACCATCAAGGTGTCGGACACGCCGATCTGGTGCGCCGTGGTGTTTTGCAGTGAACAGAACAGGGCGTTCGACGAGGTGTCGGATCCCGTCAGGAAGACGCCCAGCCAGCCCAGGAATGGCGAGAAGAACGGGAAGGCGGCGCCGCTGCCGGCCAGCAGCAGGGCCAGGGTGGACGACATGCCCGAGTAATTGGCAACAAAGGCAAACGCCAGCACCAGGCCGATCGACAGCACGGGACGGCGCAATTCCACCACGGTTTCCACGAAGGCCTTGACGCCATCGCGCGGCTTCATGCGCAGCATCAGCATCGACAGCACGGCCGTCAGCAAGATCGCCGTGCCCACGGCCGACAGCAGATCGAGCTTGAACACGGCCTCATACGCCTTCGGCTCCGCCACGATGGGCATCGTCTTCATCACCAGTTTATCGAGGTAGGGCACGTGGATCTTGATGACCAGGCCAGACAAGGCGCCGCCGGCTGCAAACAGGGCCTTGAAGCCGGGCAGGCTCCACACGGTGACGATGGCCGTCAACAGGCCGAACGGCGCCCAGGCGCGCATGGTCTGCGCCGTCGTGTAGGGAGAAGCGGCGCGGTTGCCGCCGCCGCGCAGGTCCGCAGCACCGCCCGCGCCGCCAAAACCGGACAATGCAGCCGTGCCGCCGCCGACGGCATGGGCCACTTTCGCATTCTTCGGCTGCCACACTTTCAGGAACAGGGTCAGCGACACCAGGCTGACGAGGGCCGAGGTGATGTCCGGCAGTTCAGGGCCGATATGGTTCGACGTGAAATACTGGGTGACGGCAAAGCTGAAACCCGTCACCAGCGCGGCCGGCCACACTTCGCGCACGCCGCGGAAACCATCCATCATGAAGACCAGCCAGAACGGCACCAGCAGCGACAGCAGCGGCAGCTGGCGGCCCGCCATGGCGCCGATCAGGAAGGGGTCAATGCCCGTCACCTGGCCCGCCACGATGATGGGAATGCCCATGGCGCCAAAGGCCACGGGGGCCGTATTGGCGATCAGGCACAGTCCCGCGGCGTACAGCGGGTTGAAACCCAGGCCCACCAGCAGCGCCGAGGTGATGGCCACGGGCGCGCCGAAGCCGGCCGCCCCTTCCAGGAAGGCGCCGAAGGCAAAGCCGATCAGCAGCACCTGCAGGCGCTGGTCGTCCGTCACCGACAGCACGGAGGCGCGGATGATGTCGATCTGCCCCGTCTTGACGACGATTTTATACAGGAAGACGGCCGTGACGATGATCCAGGCGATGGGCCACAGGCCATACGCGAAGCCGTAACCGGCCGCCGCCAGCGCCTGCGGCACGGGCATGCCGTAGGCGAAAATCGCCACGGCCAGCGCCAGCGCCAGGGTGACGGCGGCCGCCACGTGCCCCTTGATGCGCAGCGCCGCCAGGGCGATGAAGAAGAAAATGATGGGCACGGCTGCCGCCAGCGACGACAGCCACAAGCTGCCGAGCGGTGTATAAAGTTGGGTCCAGGTTTGCATGTCGGGTCTCCTCCGGTGGATGCGGGTTGAGTAAAAAACGGCTTTTGATGTAATTGTGTGCAGCGTGTTTTTTGCGGTGTAGCGGGGCGTCGCTATTCTTCCTGCCCCCGTGCATTGAGCAGGTCGGCCAGGCTGCGCGGCGCCGGCTGTAAAGGCTTGCGGTGCTGCGTCCAGCCCAGCTGCGCGCGCGGCGTCAGCATCCGCAGCCGCGTGGCGGCCCAGCGGAACAAGCGGTAGCTGGCGGGGCGCGCGAAGGCGCCGCTCCAGAAACGCCAGATCAGGCTTTCGCCGCGGCTGAACTTGGCCCCCTGGCCGCGCAGCGGATGCGCCACCTGTTCATCCGGATTGCGGTTCGCCTCCGTGCGCAGGCGCACCAGCAGTTGCGGAATCGGGATGCGCACGGGGCACACCTCGCCGCAGGCGCCGCACAGGCTCGATGCGGTGGCCAGGTCGGCCGTCGCATCGAGTCCCAGCAAGTGGGGCGAGATGATCTTGCCGATCGGCCCCGGATACGTGGTGCCGTAGGCGTGGCCGCCGATGCGCGTGTAGACGGGGCAGTGGTTCATACAGGCGCCGCAGCGTATGCATTGCAGGGTGGCGCGCAGCTGTTCGTCGGCGTAAGCCTGGCTGCGGCCGTTATCGAGCAAGACCAGGTGCACTTCGCGCGGCCCATCGAGCTCTCCGGCGCGGCGCGGGCCGGAAATCAGGTTGAAATACGTGGTGATGGCCTGCCCCGTGGCCGAGCGCGTCAGGAGGCTGGCCAGCGGCACGATGTGTTCCAGCTTGGCGACCACCTTTTCCATGCCCATGATGGCGATGTGGACCTCCGGCACGGACGTCGTCAGCCGGCCATTGCCCTCGTTTTCCACCAGCCACAGGGTGCCCGTGTCGGCCGCCGCGAAGTTCACGCCCGACAGGCCGATGTCGGCCTCGACGAAAGCCTGGCGCAGGGCGCGCCGGCCCGTCTGGATCAGGCTGTCGACGTCTTCCGTGTAGGGCGCGTCGGGAATGTGCTCGGCGAACAGGCCGGCGATGTCCGCCTTGGTCTTGTGAATCGCCGGCATGACGATGTGCGACGGCTTTTCGCCGGCCAGCTGGACGATGTACTCGCCCATGTCCGACTCCAGGCACGTCATGCCGCGCCCTTCCAGGTAGTGATTGAGCTCGATTTCCTCGCTGGCCATCGACTTTCCCTTGATGAAGCGCGTCGCCTGGGCCTTTTGCGCGATGGCGTGGATGATGGCGTTGGCCTGCTCGCCATCCTCGGCCCAGTGCACCTGCACCCCGGCCGCCGTCAGCCGCTCTTCCAGCTGCACCAGCAAATCGGGCAGGCGCGCCAGCGCATGCCGGCGCACGGCTTCGCCGATGTCGCGCAGGCGTTCCAGCTCGTCGCCGTCGGGAAATTGCGCCGTGCGCTTGTCCTGCAAAAAATCCATGGCGCCGCGAAAGCTCTGGCGCAGTTTCGGGTCGTCGAGCGCGGCGCGGGCGCGCGCGTGAAAGTCTGCAGGTTTGACAAATTGCAAGGGCTTGGCGTTCATGGCTGGCCTCCTTCATGGGCTGACAGGTCGTCGACGATCAGCACCCACAGCCAGCGCGGGCCGTGCGCGCCATACGCGAGCGTTTGCTGGATGTCCGACGTTTTCGAGGGGCCCGACACCAGCACCAGGTTCGATGGCATGCCGTCCGACCAGCGCTCGGCGCGCGCCGCCGCGTGCAAGTCCACGTGCAGGCTGCTCGCATACACGAGGCAGATGTGCAGGGGCGGCGCCAGGGACACCATGCGCGGCGCGGCCGCATCGGGCGCGATGACCAGGGTGCCCGTGGCGGCGATGCCGGAACGGGCGACGGTCAACCCCGCGTCGACCGTGTCGAACAATTCGCCCTTCCACTGCGCCAGCGGACGCTCAAAAGACAGCGCTGACACGCCCTGCGGCAAGGCGGCGCGCAAGGCCTGTCCTTCGGCGCTGCCGGCATCGAGCAGCAAACGGCGCACGCCGTGTTCACCGAGGCGCTGCGCCAGCAGGGCCGGCCAGGCGTCCACGCTCACGCAGTCGACCTGCGCGTGCGCAGCGCGCAAGGCTGCCTGCATGGCGCTTATCCTGTGCCGTGGCGACAGAGGAGATGCGGCGCGGCGCGCCTGGTAGTGATTGTCGATGGCAGTATCGATGACCTGCACCGCCTCGGGCGCGGAGGGTGCCGCAGCGCGCAGCCGGCCCAGCATGCGTTCGCGGGCAGTCAATGCCGTACTCATGCCGCACCTCCCGTGCGGCGCCACAAAAAGCTGGCCAGGTGCTCGACGGGCAGCGGCGCGCCCTGGTGCTGTGCGGCGTGGCCGATGTTGAGCAGGCAGCCGCAGTCGGCCGAGACGAGCCGGTCGCAGCCCGTGGCGCAGGCCGAGGCGATCTTGTCGCTGACCATGGCGCCGGAAATGTCCGGATGTTTTAGTGAAAACGTGCCGCCGAAGCCGCAACATTCCGATTCGCGCTGGTGTTCGATGCGCCTCACGCCGGGCAAGGCGTCGAGCAGGGCCACGCCGTGGGCGCGCGTGCCCATTTCGCGGCGCGCGCCGCACGAGGTGTGCAGCACCACATTTTCATCGGCCTGCCCGGCGCCAGAAAGGCTGGCCAGGTCGAGTTTGAGCACGCAGACGAGAAATTCGCTCAGTTCATACACGCGTCCGGCCAGTTCTTGCGCCTTGGGGCCGGCCACGGGGTCGTCCTGGAACAGTTGCGGCCAGTGGTGGCGCATCATGCCGGCACAGGAACCGGACGGCACGATCACGGGCCACGGCTGCGCAAACAGGTCGAGCTGGGCGCGCGCCACGGCACGCGCCTGCTCCGGGTTGCCGCTGCTGTAGGCCGGCTGGCCGCAGCAGCTCTGGCCGCGCGGATAGTGCACCAGCAAGCCTTCGCGCTCCAGCAGGCGCACCGCGTCGAGCCCCGCCTGCGGCACGAACAGGTCGACCAGGCAGGTGGCGAACAGGTACACCTGGAGCGGTGCGGGCGGGTAATGACGCGGCTGGCGCGGGTCTGGCTGCATGAGTGTGTCTCCCCGGCGCTCTGTGTGTTGCTGCGGCGCCGCTGTGTGTTGTTAAGAATGACTGGTTCACGCATAATTCCAGCTTCCGAGAATCACTTCAAATTGCTCGGACCACTTTAAAACAACACCGGAAGACAGCGATGGCGACAGGCATGCAGACGCGGGGCAGGGTCGAGATGGTGATGCGCAGGCTGGAAACCGCCCTGCTGGACGGCAGCTTGCCGGCGGGCGCGCAATTGCCGGCCGAACGCCTGCTGGCGCAGCAATATGCGGTCTCGCGCAATACCGTGCGCGAAGCGGTGCAGCGGCTGGCGGCGCGGGGCCTCGTGCGCAGCCGGCGCGGCGCCGGCGTCTTCGTGACGGATCAATTGCGCACCGGCATGGCGTCGCCGTGGAGCCAGCTGGTGGCCGACCACCCCGCCCTGCGCGACGACATCCTGGAATTTCGCCGCGTGCTGGAAGGGGCGACGGCTTATTTTGCAGCGCAGCGGGCCAGCGGCGACGAGCGCGCACAGATCATGGCGCTGCTGGCCGAGCTGGAACAGGCACGCGCCAGCGACGACAAGCACGGCGAGGCGCAAGCCGACGCGCGGCTGCATGAAGTCATCGCGCAAGCGTCGCACAACACCATGTTCTTGCACTTGCACACCAGCATCATCGGCATGCTGCGCGAACACATCACCATCAATGGCACTGGCTTGCGCCAGCAGGACGAGGCCACCTCGCTGCAACTGCTGTCGCAGCACCGCACGCTGTGCGAGGCCATCTGCTCCAGCCAGCCCGAGGAAGCGCGCACGGCCATGCAAGGCCATATCGATTTCGTGCGCACGCGCGTCACCAGCGACGAATAAGGTCCACTGGTAGGACCAATCTGATAAGCAGCATGGCGGCGCGATGCGTCGCGGCTTGTCGCAGGGCCGGGCAAGAATGGGATCCCGATTCGCTATCCGACAGGTTTCCATGCATTTGCACCATGCAACTGACGATATCCGCAAGCCGGCGCCGCCTCTCTTGCCGGCGCGCTTGCACGATCCGCAACAGGAAGCGGCGCCTCCGCGCCCGGCTTCCGCAGGCGGGACACACACCTGGCCCTTGCTGGCCCTGCATGCCGGCGCCAGCGCCGTCTTTGCCGCCGCGCTGTTGCCGCCCGCCGGCTGGCCGCTGGCGCTGGCCTGCTGCCTGGTCATCCTGGCCATGCTGTTGCGGGCCCTGCGCCCGCCTGCCGCACAGCCTGGCCGCGCCGCCTCCGGCACGGCGCTGCTGGCGCTGGACCTGCTCGTCTTCCTGCTCTGCTATGCACTGCGCGAAACCGATGCCGGCTGGCACGCGACCGCCTTTTGCATCCTGCTCGTTGCGCCCTACGCCGGCATCACGCGATACCTGCTCGGCGGTGCCGGCCTGGCCGTCGTGGCGAGCCTGGCCTGGCTCGGCCTGCAGGACGAGCTCCAGGCCGGCAGCGCCGCCACCTTGATGCTGCTCAACCTGACCGGTCTGTGTGCCGGCCACGGCCAGCAGCGCCAGCGCCGCGCGCACGTGCTGCAACACGCCAGGCTCACCGAGCAAGCCATGCGCGACCACCTGACCGGCTGCTACAACCGCCGCTACCTCGATGAGCACCTGCTGGGCGCCGAACTTGCGCGCTCACGACGCCATGGCCTGTGCCTGACGGCCATCCTGTGCGATCTCGATCACTTCAAGCGCGTCAACGACGCCCACGGCCATGCCGCCGGCGATGACGTGCTGCGCACCTTTGCTGCCCTGCTCGGCAACGCCACGCGCCGCGGCGTCGACAGCGTGGTCCGCCACGGCGGCGAGGAGTTCCTGCTGATCCTGCCTGAAACGGACCTGGCAGGCGGCGTGCGCCTGGCCGAGCGCCTGCGCGCCGGCCTGGTGCAGCACATCGGGACGACGGCCAGCTTCGGCGTGGCGTCCGTCGCCTGCGCCCCCGGCCGCCAGGCGCCCGGCGCTGCCGCCCTGGTCGCTGCTGCCGACCGCCTGCTGTACCAGGCCAAGCACGCAGGGCGCAATTGCGTCAGGGCCGCCATGCTGGACGCCCTGTAATTGTCATCGAATCAATGTTACCATTCGTTAACTTATGTACTCATCAGTACACATCCTGCCATTCAATAGAACGGAACCACCATGTCTGAACACGCGCCCCGCCCCTCCACCATCATGCGCCAATGGCAAATGCTGCGCCTGATACCGCCGGCGCCTCGTACCATCACCGCCAACGAATTGCACGACAAGCTCAAGGCCATCGACTTTGCCATCGGCCTGCGCACCATTCAGCGCGACTTGCTGGACCTGGCCGAAATTTTTCCGCTGACCAATCCAGCCGACAGCAAGCCGTTTGGCTGGTGCTGGATGGAAAACGCGGCGCGCATGGACATGCCGGGCCTGTCGACGCCCGCCGCGCTGACCCTGGCCCTGATGGAACAGCATCTGCGCCATGCGCTGCCGCCGTCCACCCTCGACAGCATGCAGCCGTATTTCAGCGCGGCGCGCCAGACCCTGAGCGCCACCAGCGAGCGTGCCAACTCGTCCGCCTGGCTGGGCAAGATACGCGTCATCGCCCCCATGCAGCGTCTGCTCGCGCCCGTCATCGACGAAGCTTGCCAGCGCACCGTGTATGAAGCGCTGATGCAGAACCGCCAGCTCAAGCTCAGCTACAAGAAGCGCGACAACGACAATCCCGTCAGCTATGATGCCGTCCATCCGCTGGCCATCGTGCAACGCGGCCAGTTGCTCTATCTGGTATGCCTGTTCGCCGGGTACAACGATGTGCGCACCCTGGCCCTGCACCGCGTGCAGCAGGCGGAAATGCTCTACCTGTCCGCGCGCGAACAGCCCGGCTTCGACATCGACGCGTATATCGCCTCCGGCGCCATGGGCATCCGCGATGGCGAACCGCTGCTGCTCGAAGCCGTGTTTGCCCGCCGCAGCGGCGAACACCTGTACGAGACGCCGCTGAGCACGGATCAGCAATTGCAGGAACGCGAGGACGGCTCGCTGCACCTGAGCGCCACCGTGCCCAACACGCGCGAACTGCAATGGTGGCTGCTGGGCCTGGGCGATGGCGTGGAAGTGCTGGCACCGGCCGCGCTGCGCGAACAGATGAAAAGCACCATCACCAGCATGGCCAGCCGCTACGCCGCCTGACGGCGGCCCCCGGCGGCGGCGAAAACTGCTACCATCGCGCGCCGCCACTCCTTTCGTCCGCACATGACCGTCCTCAGCCACACTCATCCGCTGGTGCGCCAGCTGGAAAACGACTTGCTGCCCCTGTTCCGCGCCGCTCTGCCGCCACTGGCGGCCGCGGCGCCACGGGTGCTCGCCTCCGTCTTCGCCTTTTCCAGCGGCACGGCCAGCGCCTTCCAGGATTATCACTTCGGCATTTCCTGCCTGCTCGAGGACGTGCCCGAGGATGCCCCGGAAGAAGTCGCCCTGCTGGTCAGCGTCACGGGGCTCGACGCCAGCGCCCGGCTGAGCGCCAAGGTCGTCTGGGGCCAGCCATCTAGCTTGGTGGAAACGCAGGCCGAGCTGCCGGCGGCCGACTTGCCGGCCTTGCACGCGGCCCTGCCCGGCTTGCTGGCCCGCCTGCAACAGGCAGCCAGCCGTGGCAGACCGGGAATCTAACAGGCGCATGAAAAAGTGCCGAGAAACAACAACTTACGATTTCCATAGCGCAACTTTGTTGACTTCCACTAGCCCCACCCCCTATCCTTTCAGTTACGTTTGGTGAGAATGTGTGCATGTTCGCGCGAGCATGCTGACGGCATCGCCTTGCTCCCAATAAAGTCCTTTCCGCATTTTTATCGCAACCATCAGGGCAACGCGCCTGGACGGCCGCTGCCTGCAAATACGGAGCCGACTGCCATGCCATCGAACCGCCATTTTCCCGCATCATCGTTGTTGGGCTGCGCCTTCCTGCTGGCGGCCTGCCTGCCCGTGCAGGCGCAGACCGCAGACGGCACTACCGCCACCTTCAGCGCCAATGCCAGCCTGACCTCGCAATACATCTCGCGCGGCTTTCGCCAGACCTGGGGCAAACCAGCCCTGCAGGCGGGCCTCGACTATGCGCACCCTAGCGGCTGGTCGCTCGGCACCTGGGCTTCCACCGTCAGCGACCGCTATATCCAGGACGCCACGGTCGAATGGGACCTGTACGGCGGCTACGGCGGCACGGTGGGCGAACTGGGCTACAGCGTGCTCGCGTATTACTACAAGTATCCGGGCGCCGTCTACCGCGCCACTGGTGTCAAGTACGACTATGGCGAGCTGTCGCTGGGCCTCAGCTACAAGATGCTGTACGCCAAGTACAACCGCACCGTCACGCGCGACTTCTTTGGCATCACCAATGCGCGCGGCACCGGTTATCTCGACGTGGGCGCGAACATCGACCTGGGCCATGCCTGGACCTTGAACTTGCACGCAGGCAATGGCCGTGTGGCAGGCAACGGCAACGCCATGTGGAACTGGCGCGACGCCAAGGCCGGCGTCACCAAAACCCTCGACGGCGGCTGGAGCGCCAGCGCCGCCCTCACGCGCGCCTGGGGCGCCACCGACGCCTATGACCATTACACCCTGGGCATCCCGGATGCGGCCGGCCGGTTCGACACCTCGAACCCGGCCGCGGCCACCTTCGTGCTGGCCATCAGCAAGACTTTCTAGGCGCGCTACCCGCGACGCCCGAGACACCGATACCTCTCCCCACCAAGGAACAGCATCATGCAACTATCACTGAACAGTAAAATCTGCGTCGCCGCCACCGCGCTCGCCGTCCTCAGCCTGGGCGTCACGGCGGCGGTGATCGGCTACAAGAGCAGCGCCAGCGCCGAAGCGGCCGCCCTGGAACTGGCGCGCACGTCGGCACGCGAAGTGGCCGGCGCGCTGCAGGCGCGCATCGCCAGCAACCTGTCGAGCGTCTCCAGCCTGGCCGGCGCCATGCGCGGCACCAAAAGCGCGAATTTGCCCCTGCAGCGCGAGCAGATCAACGAACTGACCAAGGCGACGCTGACCAGCTCGGAAGACTTGCTGGGCGCGGCCGTGACGTGGGAAGCGAACGCGCTCGACGGCAAGGATGCGGAATTTGCCAATCAAAAGCCGAACTATGACGCCAGCGGCCGCTTCATGCCCTACTGGACGCGGGGCGCCGGCGGCAAGCTGCAAGTCGAACCCATCGTCTTCGACCCGAAACCGGGCGCCAACGACTGGTACGACGTGCCCAAGCGCACGGGCAAGACTTTCTTTACGGAACCGTACATCTACCCCGTCGACGGCAAGGATGTGCTGATGGCTTCGCTTGTCGCGCCCATCATGATCGATGGCAGCTTCAAGGGCACGGCCAGCGCCGACTTCATGCTCACGCGCCTGGCGAAAATCCTGGCCGGCCTGAAAGTGATCGAGGGCGGCAAGCTGGCCCTGATCTCGAACGGCGGCCTGTACGCCAGCCACCCCGTGCCTGAACGGCTGGGCAAGAAGGCCGACGACGTGCCGGCCGCCGGCCTGGAAAAGGTGCGCCAGGGCCAGGCGTATGAATACGAGGACGACAAGGGCTATATCCATTTGCTGCAGCCGCTGCAGATCCACCCCGATATCGCGCCGTGGAGCGTGGAGCTGAACTTCCCGAAAAGCGTGGCCACCGCCTCGGCGCGCGACCTGATGATCTACACGCTGATCGTCGCCCTGCTGTGCGCAGCGGCCACGGCCGGCATTTTGATCCTCGTCGTCAACCAGCTGACGCGCCCGCTGCGCACCCTGGGCCGCACCATGACGGACCTGTCCAGCGGCGACGCCGACCTGCGCGTCAAGCTGGAAGTCAAGGGCACGGACGAGCTGGCCGTCATCGGCAAGGGCTTCAACCAGTTCGTGGAAAAAATCCACGCCGTGCTGCTGCAAGTGCAAGCCAGTGCCGACAACGTGGCCCGCGCCAGCGCGGAAATTGCGCAAGGCAATAATGACCTGTCGGCCCGCACGGAACAGCAAGCCAGTTCGCTGGAAGAAACGGCTGCCTCGGTGGAAGAGCTGACGGGTACCGTCAAGGAAAACGCCGACCACGCGCGCCAGGCGAATCAACTGGCTGCCTCCGCATCGAGTGTGGCACAGAAGAGCGGCGAAGTGGTCGGCAAGGTCATAGAGACCATGACGTCGATCAATGACTCGTCCAATAAAATTGTCGACATCATTTCCGTCATCGATGGCATCGCCTTCCAGACGAATATCCTGGCCCTGAACGCGGCCGTGGAAGCGGCGCGCGCGGGCGAACAGGGGCGCGGCTTCGCCGTCGTCGCCACGGAAGTGCGCAACCTGGCGCAGCGCTCGGCCGCCGCGGCCAAGGAAATCAAGCTGCTGATCGACGATTCCGTGGGCAAGGTAGCGGCCGGCAGCAAGCTCGTCGATGAGGCGGGCGCCACCATGGAACAAGTGGTCGACAGCGTGCGCAAGGTGACCGCCATCATGGCCGACATCAGCGTTGCCACCACCGAGCAAAGCGACGGCATCGCCCAGGTCAACCAGGCGCTGGCGCAAATGGATGGCGTGACGCAGCAAAACGCGGCCCTCGTCGAGGAAGCGGCGGCGGCCGCCGAAAGCCTGCAAGACCAGGCCAGCCACCTGGCCGAGGTGGTCAGCGTGTTCAAGCTGGGCGAGCAGCAGCGCCAGGTGGCGCCGACAGCAACGCCGGCGGCAGCCGTGGCAACGCCGCGCGCCGCGCCGCAAAAGACGGCGCCGCCGGCCAAACGCCTGGCCGCTGCCAAGCCTCACGCGGCACAGCATGCGCCGGCCAAGACGCCGGCAGGCGATGACTGGGAAGAGTTTTAATCCGGCCATCTCTGGCGGCGGCCGGCGCCATTCTCAGGCGCCGGTACTATCTGCACCCGCCGCATTCGCAATGGCAATAACGTTCTTTATATGCCGCCATATAAATACATGCTTCATTCATGATTATGCGCGGCACCCGCCTGTTTCTTCTCGCCGCCATTCAATGGCCGCACTTTCAATACAAGCATTGCAGCCAATTTCAGATTTCAAGAAAAATAAGATACGCATTTCCTTTATAATATCGCCGCGCATACGGTACGGCCTCCAGCCGGCTGATAATTTATAGGAATTACGCATGAAAAAAATTTGGACTGTATTAATGGTATCGGGCACAGTGGCATTGGCTGGCTGCGGTGGTGGTAGCGATAGTGGCAGCAATAGTGGCAGCAGCGGTAGTGTTGCCGTAGCTGTCCCGCCAGTGGTGGTCGCGCCCCCGCCTCCACCGGCACTGGCCGCTTATGTTGGTACTTGGCAACCCGCTTGTGAAGACCAAGCGCGCCAGCGCCTCGTCGTGGCCCTCAAAAGCGATGGCAGCGGCGCCCTGGAAATGTCGACCTACGACGAAACCTTCGGCACTCCCGATTGCAGCGGTCCCGTGCAATTCACGGAAACGACGAGCGAGAAAATTACCGCAACGCCAGACGGTACTGGCAATATTCAGCTCAAGCTGGCAGCGGACAGCCCCGCCTCGGACATCCGCATCGACAAGGTCGTATCGTCGCTGCCAGCCCACACCATCCAGTTTACGGGCCCGGCCGTCACCACGGTGCTGGTCGATGGCAAACCCCATTGGCGCATCACTGATGGCAGTGGCGACACCACGGACATCGCGGATACCGGCATACAACAGGCAGTAAGTGGCAAGGGCGGCTTTTATTTGCGCGGTAACGAATTGTTTACCGTGATGGAAAAAGACGGTGCTTATGTGCTCGATATGCACTATGTAAAACAATAAATCAGCCGATAATCAGCCATTGCGCCGCGTGAACGGCGCAATGCGCACCAGTTACACCACATCCTCCCATCATTCCCTCAAACCATTTCAGTGCATCGCCGCGACATGATCTAAATCAAGTCGGCGATAGATTCAGTGAGAATTGCCGCCCATTAAGACTTCTATAATGAGGCCGCGTTTACGGCACGCACCGCTGCCGGATGAAAAGGACTCTGAATGAAAAAATTATTGGCAGTATTGGCCGGCTCGGCGGCGGCACTCCTGAGCGGCTGCGGTGGCGGTGGCGGCGGCACGACTCAGCAGCTTGCCGGCGATTCCGGCAGCACCTCGCCACTGGCCGCGTATATCGGCACATGGCAATCCGCGTGCGACGATCACGACCGTCAAGTGCTCGTCATCGCGTTCAAGAGCGACGGCAGCGGTTCGCTGGAACTGACACCGACCGGCGAAACTTACTTCAAGGCCGATTGCTCCGGCCCCGTGGTCGCGACGGACGCCATGAGCGCGAAGATCACCGGCAAGCCGGACGGTACGGCCGACATGCTGATCAAGCTGGCGGAAAATGCCGCGGCAACGAGCTTGCGCGTCGACAAGATCACCTCGTCGGTTCCGGCCTATACCTTCCAGCGCAGCGGCACCAGCGTGCAATATGTGCTGCGCGACAACATACAGCAGTGGTGCGTCAATGTCGACAATGGCGAATCATGCATGTGGGATGAAGGCATGCAGCCGGCGCTAAGCGTCCCCGGCGGCCTGTCCTTGCGCGGCAACGACCTGTACTCGGTGGTGCTGGATCCGAAAAAAGGCGTGTATGTCCTGGACTTGCACTACGTGAAAAAGTAAATGCATGATTTGCTGCGGCCACGTCATGGAATCGTGGCCGTTCGCGGCTGCCTGTGTAAAATCAAACAGACATTGCAAAAATAAAAAGCTATCCTGTTAAAAAACAGGAGCTTGCCATGTCGAAGCATACCTTCTCCCTGCCCTCCCACGCCACGCTGGATGCCCTGCTGCAGCCGCAGGACGGCACTTTCCACCCCATCGAAGGTTTAAGCCGGCTGCGCGACGCGGGACTGGACCAGCTGCCCCCGCCCGGCCACGGCGCCACCCTGCAGCGCTGGCAAATGCTGGCCGCCATCGCCGCCGTCGACCTCTCCCTGCTCAAGCTGTATGAAGGCCATACCGATGCGCTCGCCATCCTGGCGGAGATCGGCGGCTCCAGCGTGCCGGCCGGCAGCAGCTGGGGCGTCTGGTGCGCGGATCTGCCGGGCGCGCGCGTCCGCTTGCGGCAGACGGCCGATGGCCGCCATGTGCTCGACGGCCGCAAGGCCTGGTGTGCCGGGGCGCAGGGCCTCAGCCATGCCTTGATCAGTTGCTGGAACGACGAGCACCAGGCCTGCCTCGCCTCGGTGGCCTTGGCGCAGCCCGGCGTGCACGTCACGGGCGAAGGCTGGCAAGCCGTCGGCATGCATGCCTGCGCCAGCGTCGACGTGACTTTTTCTGCCGCGCGCGCCTTTCCCGTGGGCGCGCCGGGCGCGTACCTGGCCCGCCCCGGCTTCTGGCACGGCAGCGCTGGCATCGCGGCCACCTGGTATGGCGCGGCCTGCGCCGTCGCCAGCCACCTGCATGCGCGCGCGCAGCACGCCGCCCCCGACCCCGTCCGCCTGGCGCAACTGGGGCAGATCGACTGC
The DNA here is from genome assembly GCF_059423585.1 of Janthinobacterium sp. GW460-12-1-14-LB5. Taxonomy (NCBI): domain Bacteria; kingdom Pseudomonadati; phylum Pseudomonadota; class Betaproteobacteria; order Burkholderiales; family Oxalobacteraceae; genus Janthinobacterium; species Janthinobacterium sp. GW460-12-1-14-LB5. The sequence continues at coordinate 85,884 of NZ_JBWKYD010000026.1, forward strand.
GCGCTGCGCGCCGTGGGCGCCCTGCTGCGCGAAGGCGCCGCCGAGATCGACCGGCACCCGCAAAGCGATGCGATGGCCCTGGCCCTGCGCCTGCGCCTGGCGGTGGAAGATGCCGCCACCCTGGTGCTGCACCTGGCCACGCGTGCGCTGGGCGCCGGCCCCCTGTGCCGCGACGCCCGCTTCGCGCGCCTGGCGGCCGACCTGCCCGTGTTCCTGCGCCAAAGCCATGCCGAACGCGACCAGGCCGTGCTGGGCGGCATCGTCGCCGGCGCAGAAGACCATCCGTGGTCGCTGTGACAAAAAAAATCGCCGGACCGGATGGACTCCGGGCCGGCGATCGGGGCTAGCCTGACGACGTGATTACCTGAGCGGCATGGCGATGCCGAACATCACCGACTGGGTACGTCCGCTATCGATGTTCAGATTGCTGTTGTAGTCCAGCGTGATGGTCATGCCGTTCGACAGCAGCAGCTTGACGCCCAGGCCCGCCGTCCAGTTGCCCGTCTGCTGCGGCACCGTGCGGATCACGTACACGGGACCGTCGGCCACCAGATCCGCATACGCCAGGCGCGCATCATCGGCGCCCTGGAACTGGTGCCGGTACTCGAGCCGCGCGCGCGGGAACCACGTGCCCAGGCCGCCCACATAGATGCCCTCGGCCCGCACGCCCAGCGCGCCGATGCGCGAACGCACCGTCTGCTTGAAGTAGCTCAGGGCGTTGATGCCCGCCGCCTTCTCCGTGTACGGATCGAGCTTGGCCGACATCAGTTCCACCCGGCCATACGGCGACCACATCCACGTTTCCTGACGCATCTCGATACCGCCCACCAGCGCGCCGAACACCTGCTTGCCATCGCGTTCACCGGTGGCGAAACCGCTGCCGTCGCTCAGGTAGCG
>NZ_JBWKYD010000027.1:0-79854 GCF_059423585.1 Janthinobacterium sp. GW460-12-1-14-LB5
CAGGACCGTGAAACAACTTTGCGCCGATGATAGTGCTGCAACCAGTGTGAAAGTAGGTTATCGTCAGGCTTGTTATTTGGTGAAACAGCCCCCGGCTGTTCCACCTAGAGAAAAACCCGATCAGCAATGGTCGGGTTTTTTTTCGTCCGCTGATTTTATCTACGCCAGCGCTTGCCGGGTTTTTGAAAGGGATATCTTGTCTGCTGTGCATACATTGGAGCAATTACGTGCTGGCCAACTGGCCGGCCTGCGCCGCCTGACACTGTCCTGCGGCTTGGCGGACTTCCCCCGTGAGATCTTCGACCTGGCCGACAGCCTGGAAATCCTCGACCTGTCCGGCAATGCGCTGTCCACGCTGCCCGACGATTTACCGCGCCTGCACCAGTTGCGCATCATTTTTTGCTCGGATAATCTGTTCACTACCTTGCCGGCCGTGCTCGGTTCCTGTCCTGCACTGGAAATGATCGGCTTCAAGGCGAACCGGATACGCCACGTGCCGGCCGCAGCCTTGCCATCCAGGCTGCGCTGGCTGACCCTGACCGATAATGCCATCGAGGCCTTGCCGGACGAACTGGGCAAGTGTGGGCAATTGCAGAAACTCATGCTGGCAGGCAATTGCTTGAGTCACTTGCCTGCTTCTCTGGCGAACTGCCGCCAGCTGGAACTGGTGCGCATCGCCGCCAACCGTTTCACTGCGCTGCCCGACTGCCTGCTGTCCTTGCCACGCCTGAGCTGGCTCGCGTATGCGGGTAATCCCTTCACGCAAGCGCGTGAACTGGCGGCCCTGAGCGGCGCCGGGACGGCGGGCGTGGCCTGGCCGCGCCTGCAACTGGCGCAGCAGCTGGGGGAGGGGGCCTCGGGCGTGATTTCCCGTGCCCGCCTCGATGGCTGCACGGATGTCGCCGTCAAAGTATTCAAGGGGGCGATGACCAGCGATGGCTTGCCGCGCAGCGAAATGGCGGCCTGTGTCAGCGCCGGTGCCCATCCGGGCCTGATCCCCATCCTGGGAACGCTTGATGCGCATCCGCAGGGGGCATCCGGGCTCGTCATGCCGCTGATCGATACGGCCTTCCGCAACCTGGCCGGACCGCCCAGTCTGGCGTCGTGCACGCGCGACGTGTATGCCGAGGGTGTGCGCTTTGACGCAGCGCAAGCGCTGGCCATTGCCCAGGGCATCGCCTCGGCCGTGTGCCAGCTGCATGGGCGCGGCATCGTGCATGGCGACCTGTATGCGCACAACATCCTGCATGCGGACGGCGGCGCCTGCCTGCTGGGCGACTTCGGCGCGGCGTCCATGTTTGCGCCCGGCTCGTCGCAAGGGGACTTGCTGCAGGGCATAGAGGCGCGCGCCTTTGGCGTGTTGCTGGGCGAGTTGATCGCGCATTGCGCTGCCCCCTTGCCCGTCTTGCAGGCCGTGCAGGAAGCTTGCCTGCAGGAAGACGTGCTGCTGCGGCCACAGTTTGACGTGATCGAGCGGCAATTGCTGGAAATGTTCCCCGCATAAAAAAATGGCGCAGCCTTCGCAGGCTGCGCCATTTTTATGTCAGGCTGGCAAGATTCAGCTTGCTACCTGGATTTCTTTTTCCGGCAGGGCGATCTGGTTGTCGACGCTGAACTGGTAGTCCTTGAAGACGTGTTCGGCCGTCAGGATCTGGTATTCGCCATTGTCCAGCTTATGCGTGGTGTCCTTCAGGCGATACGTGTAGTGGCCGCAAGTCCAGCAGTTGAAGTTGCGCATGTGGGTGCACAGGCAAGTCTTGTCCATCACGACGACGGTTTTTTGTTCCGGATGGGCGGCAACTTCGCGGTTGTACGAGTTGATGTACGCGCAGTTGCCCGTCGCGTCGAGCAGGTAGCCATACGATTCGCAACCTGGACGGATGCCGGCGCCGATGGCGGGCGTGTTCTTCAGCATGCGCATCGGGTAGCCGGTCGGCGAGACGCCGTTGACGATGATGTCTTCTTCCGAGGCTTTGTAGTATTCCTGCTTGACCTTGTTTGGCAAGCCGCATTCCTTGGTGACGGTAAAGCGCGTCGCCACTTGCACGCCGGCCGCGCCCGCTTCCAGGAAGGAGACGGCGTCGCTGCCCGTGAAGATGCCGCCCGCGGCGATCAGTGGGATGTCCAGCTGTTCCGCCTTCAGGTAGGCCAGCAGTTCCGCCGTGATCGTGTGCAGGTCGTAATTGGCCCAGTCCATGCCGAAACCCAGGTGGCCGCCGGCCAATGGTCCTTCGACGATGATGAAGTCGGGCAAACGGTCCAGCTTGGCGTTCTTGCGCAGGAAAATCTGCAAGGCGCGCACGGACGAGACGATGATGCCCAGCTTGGCGTCACGGAAACGGGGATGGTCGGCCATCAGGGCGAACGAACCGAAGTGCAGGCCGGCGGACAGGGTGATGCCGTCGATGCCCGCGTCCAGCGCCGCATTCAGGCGCACGCGCAAGGTTTCGCGGGGGCCGTTCATGGTCAGCTTTTCCATGCAATTGACGAAGATCAAGCCATCGCCTTTTTTCGCTTCCATGGTGCGGCCGATATGCAGGCGCTGCGCTTCCGCCAGGCGGCCCAGGTCGAATTGCACCACGGCCTTGTCGCTGTTATTGATGTTGAATTTGTACAGTTTCGTCTTGTCTTTGACGAAGGTGGTGTCGAACCGGCGATCCGACACGTCTTCCACCATGGCATCGGAGATATGCCCGATACCGTTCAGCCGGGCCGCTTCCAGGGCCAGCTCCGACGTGGAAATATCCACGCCCATTCCGCCTATCATGATGGGCACATATTCTTTTTTGCCAAATCGCAGGCGGAAATCATCAACACGTTTCATTGCTATCCTTAGACTACCGTGGTTATCACTGAGCCAGATGTACGGTCAAACCCGCTGCCGGTCAGGCGCGCGGGCGCATGTAGCTGTGCGCAGCTTCAATTCTACCCCAAGCGGGCGGGCTCTCCGAGGCAGAGCTTGCCACCATGCGGGCGCAAGCGCAGGCCGGAGCGTGCGCATCATCGAAATTAATCGCGGAAATTATTAAATTCCAGCGGCATGTCGGGCACGTCCTTGCGCAGCATGGCCATGGCCGCCTGCAGGTCGTCGCGCTTGGCGCCCGTGACGCGCACGGCTTCACCCTGGATGCTCGCTTGCACTTTCATCTTGCTGTCCTTGATGACGCGCACGATTTTCTTGGCATCATCCGATTCGATGCCATTCTTGATCTTGATGATCTGCTTGACCTTGTCGCCGCCGATCTTCTTGATGTCGCCTTCGTCGAGGAAGCGCACATCGACCTTGCGTTTGGTCAATTTATTCGTCAGCACGTCGCGTACCTGGCTGAGCTGGAATTCCGAGTCCGCAAACGCGGTCAATTCGTTTTCCTTGTGTTCGACGCGGGCGTCACTGCCCTTGAAGTCGAAGCGGGTCGTGATCTCCTTGTTGGATTGCTCGACGGCATTCTTGACTTCGATCATATCGGCTTCGGAGACTACATCAAATGACGGCATGGTCTGTTCCTTTTCTTGTTAAAGCGAGCGCGCGCTCGGCGCGCTGGGCCTTGGCGGCTGATTCTGCGCCATGGGATGGCCCTGTTAAAGATGCGACATTTTAACGGACAACGGGCAAGTCGCCCTTGTCCTGAGGTGGTTTTTTGTCGCTTTCGCTCTATAATCGAGCAAAATTTCCCTATCCCATGCATCCAGAGCTCACCATCGAACACAATTACAACCTCCAGCGCCTGAATACCTTCGGCATCACGGCCAATGCGGCCGCCTACGTACGCATCACTTCGCAGGCCGAATTGCAGGCGGCGCTGCAAGATCCCGCCCTGTCCGCCATGCCGCGCCTGATCCTGGGCGGCGGCAGCAACATCGTGCTGACGGGCGACTTTCCCGGCGCCGTCCTGCACATGGCCACGCGCGGCATGCGCCTGGCGCAGGCCGATTTCGACACGATACTCGTCACGGCCGCGGCCGGCGAGAACTGGCACGATTTCGTGCAATGGACACTGGCGCAAGGCGTGGGCGGGCTGGAAAACCTGTCGCTGATCCCCGGCACGGTGGGCGCGGCGCCTATCCAGAATATTGGCGCGTATGGCGTCGAAATCAAGGATTATCTGCATAGCGTGAGCGTCATGCACAGCGCCAGCGGCATCGTCTTCGACATGGACCGCGACGCCTGCCGCTTCGCCTACCGCGACAGCATCTTCAAGCAGGCGGACGGGCGCGAGCTGATCGTGCTGGAAGTAACGTTTGCCTTGCCGGCCCAGTGGCAGCCGAACTTGCGCTATGCGGAACTGGCGCAGGCCGTGGCCGAGCGTAATCTTGCCGAACCGACGCCGCAACAGGTGGCCGAGACGGTGATGGCGATCCGCCGCAGAAAATTGCCCGACCCGGCCGTGATCGGCAATGCGGGCAGCTTCTTCAAGAATCCGGTGGTGTCACGCGAGCAATGTCTTGCCTTGTTGGAACGTTTTCCTGCCTTGGTGCACCATGTGCAGCCCGATGGCACGGAAAAGCTGGCGGCCGGCTGGCTGATCGATCAGTGCGGCTGGAAGGGGAAAAACCTGGGGCCCGCGGGAGTGTATCCCAAGCAGGCGCTGGTTCTGGTGAATAATGGCGGCGCTCGTGGCGCGGACATTACCCGGCTGGCGGAAGCGATACAGGATGATGTAGAGGCGAAATATGGCGTGCGCCTGTCGCCCGAGCCTGTGTTTGTCTAATTAAGCGAAATGGCAGACGTAATCGAGCGTCTCCACCGTTTCAATATCAAAATAGCTATTGCCCGGAACCTTGAATTCCTGGCCCGCGCCATAGCTGTTCCACTCCGTCGCGTCGGCCAGGCGCACCTTGCACACGCCGCCGACGACTTCCATGATTTCCGGCGCGCCCGTGTTGAAGCGCAACGATGACGGGAAAATCACGCCCACGCTTTTTTTCGTGCCGTCGGCCAGGATGACGTTGTGCGACACGCATTTGCCATCAAAGTAGATATTCGACTTCTTGACGACGCTGACATTGTCCAGTTGTGTGCTCATGCTTCACTTTCCTTGCTGTTAAAAATCAGTCTTCGACGTCATCAGCGCTCAGCACGCTGTTGCGTCCGCCGCGCTTGGCCGCGTACAGGGCCTGGTCGGCGCGGTTGATCAGTTGCTCGACCGTCGAGTCGGGCGATGGCACGACGGTGGCCACGCCGATCGAGATGGTGACGATGCCCGTGCTGGCCGCCGGGTTCTCGATCTGCAAGCCTTCCAGATGGCGCCGGCATGCTTCGGCGATCAGCAGCGCGCCGGCCGCTTCCGTTTCCGGCAGGATCAGGGCGAATTCTTCGCCACCGTAGCGGGCGGCCAGGTCGGCCGGGCGTTTCAAATGTTCCGTCAGCACGGCGGCGACCTTTTTGAGGCACAAGTCGCCAGCCAGGTGGCCAAAGTGATCGTTATAGCTTTTGAAATGGTCGATGTCGCAGAATAGCAGGCTCAGCGGTGTTTTGTCGCGCTGGCCCCGCTGCCATTCGAATTGCAGGGTTTCATCGAAGCGGCGGCGGTTGGCGATGCCCGTCAAGCCATCGAGGGCGGCCAGTTTCTGTAATTCAATATTCGCGTCCGCCAGGTTTTTTTGGCTTTCTCGCAGGAAACGAAAGGCCTGGTCGCGCTGCAAGCGGCTGATGTGGGCTGCCGAGTGATAGCGTATGCGCGCCAGCAACTCCAGGCGGTCCGGCAGTTTCACCACGTAATCGTTGGCGCCGACGGCAAAGCTGTGCGCCTTCAGTTTCGGGTCGTCCTTGGCCGACATCACGATCACCGGCACGTGCGCCAGCGCCTCGTTTTCGCGGTACAGCTGGATCAGGGCGAAACCGTCGATACCCGGCATCACCAGGTCTTGCAGGATGACGGTCGGCTGCAAGCGCAGCGCCGTGTCCAGCGCCTGCGTGGCGTCGGTCACATAATGAAATTCGATATCCTGCTGGTCGCTGAGCATGCGCCGGACTGCCTCGGCAATGATCAACTGGTCGTCCACCAGCAGGACGCTGACCTTGAATTCGGTCAATGCGGGTTCGTGCTGGATGAAGCTCGAGGAGAATTCTGGCATTGCATTCTTTTCAGATGTTAGGGGAGGGCTCCCACCCATTGTTGAGTTTGGCGCCCAGGCGGCTGCGCAGGCTGGCGCCTATTCTATCCAGGGGCAGGATGTACTGCGCCGCATCAAGTTCGGCTGCCGCGCGCGGCATGCCGTACACGGCACTGCTGGCCTGGTCTTGCGCAATCGTCGTCTTGCCGGCGCGGCGCATGGCCAGCAAGCCATCGCCGCCGTCGCGTCCCATGCCTGTGAGCAATACGCCGATGGCGTCGCCGCGCCAGTGCTGCGCCACGCAGTTGAAGAATACATCGACGGACGGGCGGTAAACATACTCGCGCGGTGCTGCATCGTAACCCAAACGATAATTTTGATCTAGCAGCAGGTGGTCGTTGGTCTTGGCGATCAGTACCGTGCCCGATACCAGTTCGTCGCCTTCGGCGATCACGCGCACGGGCATGCTGAGCTGGTCATCGAGCCACTTGGCGAAGTGCGAGGCGAAGGTTTCATCGATATGCTGCACCACGACGATGGCGCAGCCGGGCGGCGCCGTCCAGCCGGACAGCACCTTGGCCACGGCCGATGGCCCGCCCGTCGAGGCGCCGATGGCCACCAGGGTCGATACCTGGCCATCGCCCCGTTCGCCGCCATTGGCCACGGCCTGGCGCGGCGGAGGTGCCTCGGCGCTGTGGCGTATCAGCTTGCCGATGGTTTTGATCTTGGCCAATAGTTCGCTGTCGCCGCCCACTTGTCCCTGCAGCACCGGCGTGGCGGTGACGTCGAGCGCGCCCGCGCCCAGCGCGCGGAAAACCTGGTTGACATTGTCTTGCGGGCGGCCCGTGACCACCAGGATGGCGCACGGGCTTTGCTCCATGATCAGGCGCGTCGCTTCCACGCCATCCATCTCCGGCATGTTCAGGTCCATCAGGATCAGGTCGGGGCGGTTGCCTTCGCACATGCGCACGGCTTCGAGTCCGGTGCGGGCAATCCACAGCACCTGGTGTTCCTGCGTGCTGGCCACCACCCGGCGCAGGGCTTCGGCGGCCATGGCGACATCGTTGGCAATGGCAATTTTCATGAAGTACAACTCATAAGCGGGCATCTCCTATCAGGTCGGCTACTGCGTCGAGCAAGGTCTCGTCGTGGAAGCTGCCCTTGGTCAGATAATAATCGGCGCCGGCGGACAGGCCGCGCGCGCGGTCTTCCGGGCGGTCCTTGTACGAGACGATCATCACCGGCAGCTTGTGCAGGTGCAGGTCCTTCTTGATCAGCGAGACCAGTTCGATGCCATCCATGCGCGGCATGTCCACGTCGGTGATCACCAGGTCGTATTCGCCGCTGCGCACCACGTTCCAGCCGTCGATGCCGTCGATGGCCACGTCGACCTCGAAACCGCGCGCCAGCAGCAGCTTGCGCTCCATTTCGCGCACCGTCAGCGAATCGTCGACGACGAGGATGCGCTTGGCGCGGCGCTGCTGCGCGTGGCCAGCCTGCGCCAGCTGGTGCAGGCCGCCCTCGTGCAGCAGCTTGTCGATCGACAGCAGCAGATCGGGCACGTCGAGTATCAGCACCGGCTCGCCGTCGTCGAGCAGGGCGGCGGCGGAAATGTCGCGCATCTTGCCGAAGATCGGATCGATGGCCTGCACCGCCAGGCTTTGCTCGCCGCGGATGGCGTCCACCACCAGCGCATAGCTTTGCTTGCCGCGCCCGATCACCACCACGGGCAAGTCTTCGGCCTGGCTGGCCGCTTCGCCCAGCTCCAGCACCTGCGCGGCAGACACGAGCCCCAGATGCTCGCCCTTGAGCTCAAAGAACTGCTTGTTTTCCAGCGTATGGATGGCCGCTTGCGGCACGCGCACCACGCTTTCCACCTTGACGATGGGGATGGCGTAGGCTTCGCCGTGGATGTCGATCACCAGCGCGCGCACGATCGATTGCGTCAGCGGCAGGGTAATCAGGGCGCGGAAGCCCCGTCCCGGCTCCGATTCCAGGCGCACCGTGCCGTTTTGCTGGCGTATCGTCTCGTGCACGATATCGAGGCCCACGCCGCGTCCGGACAGCTGGTTGGCCGTCGCTTTCAGGCTGAAGGCGGGCAGGAACAGGAATTCCAGCAGCTCGCCCGGCGACAGCGCGGCGGCCATGGCGGGGCTGGCCATCTTGCGCTCGATGACGGACTGGCGGATTTTTTCTAGGTCGACGCCGCGCCCGTCGTCGCTGATCTCGATGCTCAGCATGCCGGCGCGGTGGCGCGCTTCCATGCGTATCGTGCCCAGCGCCTCCTTGCCCGCGTCGATGCGCTCGTACGGGCCTTCCATGCCATGGTCGATGGCATTCCTCAGCATGTGGTTCAGCGGGCTTTCGATCTTTGCCAGGATGTCGCGGTCGACCAGGGTGTCTTCGCCCTCGATTTCCAGCTGCACTTCCTTGCCCAGGCTGCGCGCCAGGTCGCGCACCATGCGGGGAAACGCGTGGATGCCGTCGCGGAAAGGGCGCATGCGCAGGGCCAGCACTTCGTCGACCATGCCTTGCGAGACGGCCAGCAGGCGCCGTTCATAGGTTTCGATGTCGGCGATGTGCTCGAGCATGAACTGCTTCAGCGGCTGCGTCTTTTGCAGTGCCAGCAGCGACTTTTCCATCAGTCCCGCATCGCCCGAACGGGAAATGGCTTCATGCAGGTGCTCGATGGCGGAAAACAGGCTGCTCTGGTTGCGCTTGAAACGCTGCAGGGCGCCGATGAACGGGTGCATCTGGTGCGCATTGATGCGCGATTCGCTGGCCAGCGACAGCAGTTTGTCGAAGTTTTGCGCCGGCGCCTTGGCCGGTGCGGCACCCGTGCGGGGCGCAGGCGCGGCGGCCGGTTCCACTTCCTCGCCGGCCAGGCCGCTGGCCACGGGAACTTGCTGTTCGGCAACTTCCACCTGCAGTGGCGCAGCCGCAGCCGCAGCCGCCGGCACCGGTGGCGGGGCCGCAGGCAGGGCCGGCAGCTCCGGCAGGTCGGCGATGCCGGCGATGGCGTTCAGGGTCTGGTCGATCTGCGCCGCATTCGCGGCCAGCCACGCTTCGGCGCCCGCGTCGTCCAGGCGCGACAGCTGCACGATCAGGTCGACGCCCGACAGCAGCACGTCGACCCGCTCCGGCGTGAGTTTCAGGCGCCCATGCTGGGCGGCAACAAAACTGTCTTCCATGCCGTGCGCCAGTTGCACCACCACTTGCAGGCCGACGATGGCGGCGGCGCCCTTGATCGAGTGCGCCGCGCGCATCATCGATTCGACGGCGGCCGCGTCGCCCGCATGGCGCTCCATGGCCAGCAAGCCGTCGGTCAGAATCTGGGTCTGGCTGTCCGCCTCCATGCGGAACAGATCCAGCATGGAAAAGGCACTCAGGTCGCCGTGCTGGTCCTGGCTCATCGTAATAGTCTCGCAAGTTGAAAGCCGATCAGCGCCGTGTCGAGGCAGCCGATGCGCATGTCGCCCTCGGTGATGACACCGGACAGATAGCGCGACAGGCCCTTGTTGATGGTCGCCGCCGGCGCCTGCACCTTGGCAGAGGCGTAGCGCACGATGCCGTGCAGGTCGGCCACGGGCAGCGCATAGGCCTGCTCTTCCCAGCGCAGCAACAGCAGGCGCGCAAAGGTGTGGCGGCCGCGGGCCGCTGGCGCGCCCTGTTCGTCGATGCCCAGCAGGTGTGCCAGCGACATGCATGGATACAGCTTGCCGCCGATATTGACGATGCCGGCCAGGCCGCGCCCGCCGCGGTGCGGCAGCACGTGCGGCCTGGCTTGCGGCGCCACGGAATCGAACACCTGCGTGGGCAGCGCCAGCCATTCGCGGCCGATGCGAAACACCAGCGCCGAGCTGTCGCGCACTTCGCCGCCCGCGTCGAGCTGGCGGAAGTGGCTGGCCCAGTCGCGCTGGTAGTGCGCATCCACGGGGCGCTGCAGGTTGCGCTGCGCGGCGCCCGCATACACCTCGCAGTTGCGGCAATGGACGTTGGCGGGCAGTTTGGGACAGCTCTGGTCGCCGACCACGCCGATATGGTTCCAGCAGTCGTCGATGGTTTCCAGAGTCTCGCTGGCGATGATGGTTGTCATGCGTGCCCCTTAGTTGGACGCCTGGCGGCGCTGGTAGATGCGCGCCGCGCGCGCCTTCAGGGTGGCGGCGGCCGTGTGGTTGCCATTGCGTTCGGCCAGCAGGGACAAATGGCACAGCGCCTCGTAATGGTCGGGCTGCAGGTAGATGCAGCGGCGCCAGTAATCGTCGGCCAGGTCCATCTTGCCGGCCAGTTCATTGATGATGCCCAGCATGAAATACGCTTCCGCCGCCTCGGGCACTTTCGCCAGGTGGGCGTGGCATTTTTCGCCCGCTTCGCGCAGCTGGCCACGGTCGGCCAGCAGGCGCGCCTCGGCCAGCAAATCGGCTGGCGCGGCCGGCGCCGGCGGCACGGACACGGGGCGCGTGCGCGGCGCCGGTGGGACGGGCGCGACGGAAGAGGGGGCTGCTACGGCAGCGCGCCTGGGCGCGGGCGGCACGCTGCGCAGGGGGCGCGCGGCCGGCAGCGGTGCCAGCTGCACGGGACTGGCTGGCGCCGCCGTGTCCTTTTTCAGGGCGAAGGCCTGGCGGAACTGCAGCGTCGCAAAGCCGTTCTGGCAGAACGAGGGCACTTCCGCATAGCCGGCCAGCAGCATGCCGTCATCGGCCAGTAGGGCCGACAGATTGGCGATGGCGGCGCGCGTGGTCGGTTTGTCGAAGTAAATCAAGAGGTTGCGGCAGAAGATGACGTCGTAATGGCGGCTGTAGGTGGCCGTATCGAATTGCAGCAGGTTGCCCTGCCTGAAGGTGACTTGCTCGCGCAGGGCGTCGATGATGCGGTAGGCGTCGTCGGCCACGTGCGTGAAATAGCGTTCGCGGAAGGCCACGTCCTGCGCCCGGAAGGCGTTGCGGCCATACACGCCGGCCTGCGCCCGCTCGATGCAGCCGGGGCTCAGGTCATAGGCGTCGATGCTGAACGCCTGTTTCGGCACGCCGCCGTCGCGCAGCGCCATGGCCATCGAATACGGTTCCTCGCCGCCCGCGCACGGGATCGACAGGATGCGCGTGGCGCGTCCGCGCGCCCAGCGTTCCTGCACCAGTTCGACGGTGGCGTAGAACGCCTGCGGGTCGCGGAACAGCCACGATTCGGGCACCACCACCAGTTCGATCAATTGGGTCATTTCGGCCGGCGTGAGCGCCTGCAGATAGGCTGCGCTATCCGTAAAGCCCGTCTGCTCCATGCGCTGGTTGACGGCCCGCTCGGCCACGGTTCTGGAGACGGACAGGCCGGTCGCGCGGCGCAGCAGGGCTTGCGCCGTCATGCCGCGCTCGCGTCTTGAAACAGCAGCGCGCGCACGTCGGGCGGCAGCAGGTGTTCGAGTTCGACCAGTTGCACGATGCCGTCGGCATCGCTGGCCACCTGGCCCAGGAATGGCGCCGTCGCCACGCCGCTATCCTCGAGCTGTTCCGCATCGAGGTCGGCGATGCCGCGCACCTGCGAAGCGAGCAAGCCCAGCGCGTGTGCGGTTGCGCCGCCAGGCGCGCGGTAGTCGACGATGACGATGCGCGTGTCGAACTGCGCGGCGGCGGCCGGCAGCCCCGCCAGGCGCGACAGGTCGATCACGGGCACGGGCGTGCCGTGCAAGTCCATCAGGCCGGCCACGTAATCGGGCGTGAGCGGCAACTGCTTCAGCTCCAGCAGCGGCAAGACGCGCACGATGCCGGCCAGGGGCAGGCCGTAGCGGTCGCGTCCGATGTGAAAGAGCAGTACTTTCATGGGATCAGATGGTGACGGCGAAGGTCGACACGCTCGACTGCAGGTCGCCGGCCGCATATTGCAGCTGGTGCACCGCCTCGCTGGTGGCTTTCAAGGATTCCACCGTTTGCTGGGTGGCATCGTTGAGCTGCATCATGGTGTCGGAGATCTGCGACGCGCCGATCGCCTGCGACTGCATGCCTTGCAGCACGGCATCGAATTGCGGCGTGAGTTTTTGCACCTGGTCCATCACGGACGACAGTTGCTCCGCCACTTGCCGCACTTCGCCCACGCTGCGGCGAATTTCCTCCGAGAACTTATCCATGCCCATCACGCTGGCCGACACGGCAGATTGCATTTCCTTCAACATTTGCTCGATATCCCAGGTGGACACCGAGGTCTGGTCGGCCAGGCGGCGGATTTCCGTCGCCACGACGGAGAAGCCGCGGCCCGCCTCGCCCGCCTTTTCCGCCTCGATGGCGGCGTTCAGCGACAGGATGTTGGTCTGGTCGGCCACTTTCGTGATGGTGATCAGGACGCTGTTGATATTGCTGGCCTTTTCCGACAGGGCGGCCAGCTTGGCGTTGATGGAATCGGTGGCCGAAACCATGTGCTGCATGGTCGAATCCATGCGCTTGAGGTTGTTTTGCGCTTCGGCCGTCGCATTCGTCGTGTAGTCGGCCACGGCGGTGGCGTCTTCCATGGTTTTGAGCAACTGGCTCGTGTTGGCCGAAATTTCCTTGGTGGTGCTGAGAATTTCCACGCTGGTTTGCGCTTGCTCAATGCCCGTGGCTTCCTGCTGGCGAGCCGAGGCGGCGATTTCCGTGGCCGAGGTCGTCACCTGGATGCCGGCCTTTTGCACATTGTTGAGCAGGCTGCGCAGGTTTTCGAACATCTTTGCCAGGCCGTTGCCCAGCTGGCCGATGGCGTCGCTGCCCGTGATGCCGACCTTGCCCGTCAGGTCGCCCGAGGCGGCTTTTGAGACCACTTCCAGCAGGGAATCGACCTTGGCCCGCAAGCTGTTCGTCGCGGCCAGTTCATTGGCCTGGTTATCCTGGATGGTTTGCGCCATGCGGTTGAACTCTTCCGTTACCTTGCCCAGCTCGTCGCGCGAGAGGATGGCGGCGCGCGCGCCTTGCTCGCCGCCGGCGATGCGGCCGACGGCGTCCGTCAGGCTGTTCAGCGGGCCGAGGATGGAACGGCCCAGCAGGTAGGAAATGCCCAGCGCCAGCACCACGCACAGCAGGCCGCCCAGGGCCAGGGTCAGCAGCATGGTTTCCTGCAATTTTGCCGTGGTGGCCGTGCGTTCGGCCAGCAGGCGCGATTCTTCCGCCGCCACTTCGTCGAGCAGCTTGTTCGCTTGCGCGACAGCCGGATAGCCGGTCGGCGGCATGGTGCGCGCCACCGATTCCGTCGCGCCCGGCGCATTGCCCAGCGCGCGGCGCTTCTCGATCAGGGGATGGATCCACTCCTTGACCCAGGTGCTGGTCAGCTGGTCGATCTTGCGGAAGCGTTCCGACTGCACCTTGTTGTCGACCGTCATGGCGATGGCTTTTTGCGTGTGCTGGCTCAGCACCCCCGTTTCATCGGTTTCCGGCGTCAGCGAGGCTTCGTTGCCGGTCAGAATGAAACCGCGCGCCTCCACCTGGATTTGCAGGATGGAATTGTGGATCTTGTCGATCTCGACCAGCACTTCCATCGTATGGCGGTCCCATGCATTGGCTTCCGACAGCCGCGAAAAACTGTTGTAGGCCACGCCCAGCAGGATCAGGATGATGGCCACGATGGAGCCGAAGCCCAGGTACAGTTTATTCTTGATACTCAGGTCTTTGAACATGGGAGGGCTCCGAAGGCGGGAAGGTCAGCACAATTGCACTGTAGCATTTTGCCATGCGGACAGCAAAATGGGGTGCGTGCAGGGCCGTAAATCGCGGACGAGTGCGTTTCAAACGTAAAAAAGCCGCCCGTGGGCGGCTTGAGCTGGCGCGGGAGGCGGTGCCTCCCTGCAAGCAATTACTTCTGGCCGCGCTTTTCGCGGGCGATGGCGGCGATGCGCATGCGCAAGGCGTTCAGCTTGATGAAGCCGCCGGCATCGGCCTGGTTGTAGGCGCCGCCGTCTTCGTCGAAGGTGGCGATGTTCATGTCGAACAGGGAATCGGTCTTCGAATCGCGCGAGACGACGATGACATTGCCTTTGTACAACTTGATGCGTACCCAGCCGTTCACGGTTTCCTGCGTGTGGTCGATCAGGGTTTGCAGGGCCACGCGCTCGGGCGCCCACCAGTAGCCGTTGTAGATCATCGACGCGTAGCGCGGCATCAGGTCATCTTTCAGGTGGGCCACTTCGCGGTCCAGGGTGATCGATTCGATGGCGCGGTGGGCCTTGAGCATGATGGTGCCGCCCGGGGTTTCATAGCAGCCGCGCGATTTCATGCCGACGTAGCGGTTTTCCACCAGGTCCAGGCGTCCCACGCCATGCTTGCCGCCGACTTTGTTCAGTTCGGCCAGCACGGTGGCGGGCGACATGCGCACGCCGTTGATGGCGACGATGTCGCCTTTTTCGTATTCGATGTCCAGGTATTCCGCTTCGTCCGGCGCCTTTTCAGGGCTGACGGTCCAGCGCCACATGGTTTCTTCCGCCTCGGCGCTCGGGTTTTCCAGGTGGCGGCCTTCAAAGCTGATGTGCAGCAAGTTGGCATCCATCGAGTACGGCGCGCCGCCGTTCTTGTGCTTCATGTCGATTTCGATGCCGGCGTCTTCCGCGTACTTCAGCAGCTTTTCGCGCGACAGCAGATCCCATTCGCGCCATGGGGCGATGATTTTCACGCCTGGCTTCAAGGCGTAGGCGCCCAGTTCGAAACGCACCTGGTCGTTGCCCTTGCCGGTCGCGCCGTGCGAGATGGCGTCGGCGCCGGTGGCGTTGGCGATTTCGATCAGGCGCTTGGCGATCAGCGGACGGGCGATCGAGGTGCCCAGCAGATATTCGCCTTCGTAGACGGTGTTGGCGCGGAACATCGGGAAGACGAAATCGCGCACGAATTCCTCGCGCACGTCTTCGATATGGATGTTTTCCGGCTTGATGCCGAATTTGATGGCCTTGGCGCGCGCCGGTTCCAGTTCTTCGCCCTGGCCCAGGTCAGCCGTGAAGGTGACGATTTCGCACTGGTAGTTATCTTGCAGCCATTTCAGGATGACGGAGGTGTCGAGTCCGCCGGAATAGGCCAGGACTACTTTTTTAATGTCGCTCATATTGCTTCCAGTTGTCGTTGTCGATGTATGTATTGCGATGCTGCCAGAATGGTTGCAGTGCCTGGCGAATTAGTTGATTTTACCCAGTAACAGGTATTCGATCAGGGCTTTTTGCACGTGCAGGCGGTTTTCCGCCTCGTCCCACACGACCGATTGCGGGCCGTCGATCACTTCGGCGGCCACTTCCTCGCCGCGGTGGGCGGGCAGGCAGTGCATGAACAGGGCGTCGGGCGCGGCGCGGGCCATCTTCGCGCCATCGACGATCCAGCCGTCGAAGGCGGCGATGCGGGCCGCGTTTTCCGCTTCGTAGCCCATGCTGGTCCACACGTCCGTGTTGACCAGGTGCGCGCCCTCGCAGGCGTCCGATGGGTTGGCGAAGAAGGTGTAGCGCTCGGTCTTGACTTGCGCCAGGTCAATATCGTAGCCCTTCGGCGTCGACACGTTGACGTGGAAGCCGAACACTTCGGCCGCCTGCAGCCACGAGTACAGCATGTTGTTGGCGTCGCCGATCCAGGCGACGACCTTGCCGGCGATCGAGCCGCGGTGTTCGATGTAGGTGAAGATGTCGGCAAAGACCTGGCACGGGTGGTGTTCATTCGTCAGGCCATTGATCACGGGCACGCGCGAATTGGCGGCGAAACGCTCGATGATTTCCTGGCCGAAGGTGCGCACCATGATGATGTCGCACATGCGCGACATGACCTGGCCCGCGTCTTCCACCGGCTCGCCGCGGCCCAGCTGGGAATCGCGCGTGTTCAGGTAGATGGCGGCGCCGCCCAGCTGGTGCATGCCGGCTTCGAACGACAGGCGCGTGCGGGTGGAGTTCTTTTCAAAGACCATCACCAGGGTGCGGTCGATCAGTGGATGGTAGATTTCGTAATTCTTGAACTTGCGCTTGATCAGATGGGCGCGTTCGATCACATATTCATACTCTTCCAACGTGAAATCGGAGAACTGGAGGTAGTGCTTGATCGGTTTTTTTGTCGACATAATGACCACTTGAAGATGCGCAGGCCGCCGGCGGCGTGCCTTTCCCGCCGGGTTGCATCAGCGTACAACATCTCGTCTGATGACTGCCTCGCCCGGCGCGCTGCTGTGTTGATCGGTGCCCGCGCCGGTTTGTCGCGCGGGTCGATGCGGTTTGCCAAGTTGTAAATCATGCAATGGCAGGGACTTCAGCCATTCAATTATAAGGGTTTTGCTTTTAGATTGGAAAGACTGGCCGGACGGGTACTTGTGTAGACAAGTGGCCGCGTCCAGCCAGGGTCTTGCCGGCTCAATAGATGTTGGCCGGGGTGGCCGCATCGATCCGAGGCGCCACCAGGGGCAGATCGAGCGTGAAGCGCGTGCCGGCGGGGTTGCTGGCCACATGGATGGTGCCGCCCAGCAAGGCCGTGACGATGTTGTAGCTGATCGACAGACCCAGGCCGCTGCCGCCCTGGCCCAGCTTGGTGGTAAAGAAGGGGTCGAAGATGCGCGACAGATGCTGTTCCGCGATGCCGCCGCCATTGTCGGCGAAGACGATCTGCACGCGCGCGCCATCGAGCGTGGCGGACAGGCGCATGCAGCCCGTGCCGGCGGCGCCGTCGTTGGGCGCGGGGGCGAAGGCGTGCAGCAGGGCATTGTTGATCAGATTGGTGATCACCTGGCCGAACGGGCCCGGATAGCTGTCCATGGCGATGCCGAAATCGATCTGCGTCTCGATGCGGTGGCCCGAGCTGCGGATGCGGTTCATGACGGTGGCGATGATTTCATTGCTGACTTGTTGCAGATCAAACTGGCGCCGCTGCTCGGTGGTGCGGTCGACGGCCACCTGCTTGAAGCTGTTGACCAGGTCGGCCGCGCTGTGCAGGCCGCGCATCACCAGCGCCGACGCCTTGCCCGCATCCTCGATGTAGGCGGCCAGGTCGGAGCGGCGCAGGCCGGGGCCGTTCATCAGGCGTTCCACGTCTTCCGTCTTTTGCTGCATGGTGCTGGCGATCAACAGGCTGTTGCCGATCGGGGTATTCAGTTCATGCGCCACGCCGGCCATCAGGGAACCGAGGGCGGCCAGTTTTTCCTGCGACACCAGTTGCGCCTGGGCATCTTGCAACTGCCGGTAGGCGCTGGCATTGTCGAGCGCGATGGCGCCGTACGCGCACAGGGTGCGGAAGATCAGCCGCTCGCGTTCGCCATAGGCATGGGCATGGCAAGCCTGCACCGTCATCACGCCCAGCACGCGTTCGCCCACCGTCAAGGGCACGTACAGCACGCTCTGGTTATGCAGGGTGCCTGGCACCGTGTAGGCATGGCGCTTGGGCGGTACCTGGGCGATATACACTTCGCTCCGGCCCAGCAGGCAGCGCACGGAATAGGCGCGTGGGTTGCTCAGCGGAATGGCGTTGTCGGGCAGGGGCCGGCCCGCTTCCATGCCGTGCGCGCGGCGCAGCGCCGTGCCGGCGGGATCGAGCATGTAGACGGCGAAGGTGTTGACTGGCAGCAAGGCATGCACGTGGCGGTCGAGCACCTGGAACACGGCGCTGGCGTCGAGGTGGGTGGTGATTTCCTGGCCGATGGCCGACAGCCGTTCCAGCGTGTCGCTGGTCTGTTGCAGCACTTCGGCGCGGCGCGCCTCGGAAGCGGCCAGTTCGCGGTGGTGATAGCCTTCCGAGCGCGCATGTTCCGTCTGGTGGTAGACCTGCATGGCGGTAGCGCGGTTGCTGGCCTGCTGGGTGTGGCTTTTTTCGCGCGCCACGCCCGCATCGAGGGCGATATCGTAGGCGCGCGCATAGTCGCCCGCATGCGCGTATTCGCGCGCCAGCGCATCGAGCAGTTCGCCGGGCGGCACATAGCCGTCGATGGAGGCGGCCACCTGCAGCGCCTGGTGCAGGAAATGCAGGGCCGGATTGCGTTCCAGCATGCCTGCCGGCGGCGGCAGGTCGTGGCGCGCATGCAGCATGGACAGCACGCGCAGCGCCGCTACCTGGTGCATGGCGTCGCCTTGCGCCGTGGCAAGCTGGCAAGCCCGTTCGGCCGCCTGCAGCGCCTCGTCCGGACGGTCCAGGTAGGACAGCGCGTGGGCGCTGCCGCGCTGCGCCATGCTGCGGAAATCGGCCTGGCCCAGCGCTTCGGCGCGCTGCGCCAGCCGGCTGAAGGCGTCGAGCGCCGTGTCGTAATCGCCCTTGTCCAGGCTCAGTTCGCCCAGGTGGAACAGGGCGTTGGCATAGGTGCGCGCACCCGCCACGGGGGCCAGGATCAGCAGCGCTTCGCGCAGCAAGTCTTCGGCGGCGGCCAGGCGCCCCAGCTTGCGCATGGTCTCGGCCGTATGCGTCTGGCAGGCGCCGATGCTGCGCGGCCAGCCGGTGGGGCGCGCCAGATCCAGCGCGCACTGCATCCATTCGAGGGCCGATTCGTTGTCGTTAAGGCTGGAGAAACAGTCGCCGATATTGATGGCGGCCGTGATGGCGCCGCGCAACTGGCCGCTTTCCAGCGCCGCCTCATAGCTTTGCATGTAGTGGCCGGCGGCCGTGCCCAGGTCGCGCGAGGTGTGCGCCAGCAAGCCGCGGAAGTCGTGCACCCAGGCAGCCAGCGGCGCGGGCAGCTTGCCGCTGGCGCCGTCAAGCTGGAAGTGGCCGCCCCAGCGCGCTTGCGCGGCCGGCGCATCGCGCAAGACGGCCCAGCGCGCCGTGGCCGCATCGGCCAGGCTGGCGCGCATCGCATCGCCGGCGCTGCGCGCTTGCCCGGCAGCGGCCAGCAGCTCTGCATCGCAGCGGGCATGGTCGCCCCGGTCGACGGCAATCGAGGACAGCAGCCAGTGGGCGTCGGCGCAACCGGCGCCATCGCCTTGCGCGCACAGGACGGCATGCGCCGCCATGGCCAGGTTTTCGGCCGCATCGAGCGCACCTTGCAGCCATGCAACTTCCGCTTGCACCAGCTGCAGGCGCGCCTGCGCGATGGCCAGGGCGTGCGCAGGCAGTTGGGCCTGGGGCAGCAAGGCCGCCGCTTCGGCTGCATGGTGCAGCGCTTGCGGGCAGTTGCGCTGGCGCAAGTGCCATGCCAGCAGCATCAGCAAGGGCAGGCGCTCCAGGCCGCGCAATGGCCGCAGTGTGTCTTCCCACTGTGTAATGTCATGTTCGAGTGCGAACATTTCCATCCGAAATCTCCCGCAAGGCGATGGTGTTGGCCTGCGGCCAGTGACACCTTATTGGATCGCATTGTAAGCTGCATTCGGATACAGTTGTTTGGCCGACTCGACAGTATTTTTTTGCGCGCGCCCTTTCAGGCTGCGCAAAGCCGGCGGGGCAATGGCTTGCCGGCCGGTCGCCGTGACGCTTGCGCCGTGCTGCTTGTTTAGCGGCCGGCGAAGTGCACGGTGCTGGCCGTTTCGCCAGCCTTGGCCATGGCGCCCGGAATCTGGTTCAGGCCGGTAATGGCGATGACGTCGCCATCGGCGCGAAATTCCATGCGCGTGCCGCTGGCCGTTTCAAAGACGCCCGGCGCGCGGCCGAACAGTTCTATTTCGGGCTGCCCCTTGATGTGCGTGAAATAGCGGTTGACTTGCTGGCGCAGCAGCAGGGTGTCGCCCGTGTCGAGCTGGTAGCTATTGCCGTACTGGCTGAATTCCTGCGGGGCAAGTTTATAGACCTTGCCGGAAATTTGAACCTTGTCCTGTTCGCCGATTTCCAGCGCGCTGGCGCTGAGGCAAGACAGGCCGAGGACGAGGGCGGCGCTGCCGAGGGCGAGGGTACGCGAGAACGATGCTTTCATGATTTCACCTTGTTATCGAGATGCTGGTTGGAGTTAGACCGATGTTGTCTCCAGCAGGTTCGCTGGCGGGGACAGTGCCAAGGTAGCAAGTGGGCTGGCGCCATGCCAGCGTGAAGCGACGAAACGCAGGAATCCGGCGCTGAAATGCGAAATAGGCCGACGGGCAGTTTTGGAATGAATAGGGGAAAGCGGGCTGTACGGCAGAATTTAATTCTGCCAAATTCGCTGTGGTAATGTTTTTGTCGGTATGGCGCCCGCCCTGATGGCGGACGCCATGCACGTTCAATACAGCGTTTGCGCTGATTCGTGCAGCAACTGGCCGTACAGGGTATGGCGCATCTTGGCGATCTTGCCTTCAGACAAGGCTTGCAGGATCGCGCATTGCGGCTCGATCAGGTGGCGGCAGTTATAAAACTTGCAACCGCCCAGATAGGGCTGGAATTCGCGGAAGGCCCGCTCCAGCATGCCTTCGCTCAAATGGTACAGGCCGAATTCCTGGAAGCCGGGCGAATCGATGATGGAACTGTTGGCGCCCAGTTCGTCGAGCTTGTACAGGCGCGTAAAGGTCGTCGTGTGCTTGCCCGTGTCGAGCGCGGCCGAGATTTCGCGCACGGCGATATCGGCGTCCGGCACCAGCAGGTTGATCAAGGATGACTTGCCCATGCCCGACTGGCCGATCAGGATCGACGACTGGCCCGCCAGCAGCGGCGCCAGGGTGGCCACGGCGTGTTCCGGTTCGGCCCGCGCCGACACTTCATCGACGGGATAGCCCATCGAGGAATACGGCAGCAGGCGTTCGCGGGCCCGCTCCAGCGAAGCGGTCACGTCCGTCTTGTTGAGGATGATGCGCGCCTCGATGCCGGCCGCGTCGGCCGCCACCAGCGAGCGCGAGATCAGGTCGTCGGCAAAGCCCGGTTCCGTCGCCACGACGATGAACAGCTGCGTCAGGTTGGCGGCCAGCAACTTCGATTTGTACTGGTCCGAGCGGTACAGCAGGGTCTTGCGTTCCTCGATGCGGTCGATGACGGCCTGGTCGTTGGAAGTGCGCGTCAGGTGCACGATGTCGCCCACGGCCACATTGGTTTTCTTGCCGCGCGTCACGCATTGCAGCTTGGCGCCGTCCACATCGGCCAGGTAGTGGCGGCCGTGGGCGGCGATGATGATACCCGTCAACTTGCCTTCGCTCATGGGGCCACCTGGCTGCTCTGGTAGATGAGGTCGGCCTTGGCGGCGCAGATGAAGTCGTTTTCGGACAGGCCGCCGGCGCCCTGGTTGACCGAGTGCGTGTCGTAGCGCACGGCGCAGGTTTTGTAAGTAATGATGAGCTCCGGATGGTGGTCTTGCGTATGGGTCATATAGGCCAGGGCGTTCACGAACGCCAGGGTCTGGTAGTAATTCTTGAAGCCGTAGTCGCGGCACAGCTTGCCATTTTGCAGCGTCCACTGGGGCAGCAGGGCGAGCAGGGTGGCGACGCCGGTGTCGCCCAGCGCGTGCTGGCGCGGCGCGCAGGACAGTTGGGCCAGCTCTTGCAGTGTGGATGGCGTATTCATGTCGTAGCCCCTTTCAGGTGGCGGATGCGCACGCTGGCCGGCGGGTGCGAGTCGTAGAAGGCCGAGTGCAGCGGGTCGGGCGTCAGGGTCGACGCATTGTCTTCATACATTTTGACGAGGGCCGAGACCAGGTCGTCCGCCTGCGTGTGCGTGGCGGCAAAGGCGTCGGCTTCGAATTCGTGCTTGCGCGAGCTGAGCGAGGTCAACGGTCCCAGCAGGAAAGTGAAGACGGGCAAGGCCAGCATGAACAGCAGCAGGGCCAGCGCGTCCGTCGGCTGGCCGGTGAGTGCCAGCGTCACGGGATCGACCCCCAGGCCCGCGTAAAACCAGGGCTGCGTCTTCAGGAAGCCCAGCAGCGCCAGAAAGCCCAGCGAAATGACGAACATCATGGCGATGCGCTTGACGATGTGCTTGAGCTTGAAGTGGCCCAGTTCATGCGCCAGCACGGCCTCGATTTCCTGCGGCGCCAGGCGCGACAGCAGGGTGTCGAAGAAGACGATGCGCTTGTTGGCGCCAAAACCCGAGAAATACGCATTGCCGTGGGCGCTGCGCTTGGAGCCATCCATGACGAACAAGCCTTTCGAGGCGAAACCGACGCGCTGCATCAAGCCTTCGATGCGGCTTTTCAAGGATTCGTCGGCCAGCGGCGTGAATTTGTTGAACAGGGGAGCGATAACTGTGGGAAACAGCACCATCATCAGCAGCTGGAAGCCGCTCCAGACGAACCACGCGTACAGCCACCACAGGCCGCCACTTTTCGCCATCAGGGTCAGCACGACCCAGATCAGCGGCAAGCCGATGGCCGCGCCCAGGCCCACGCCCTTGAGCATGTCCATGAAGAACAGCTTGCGCGCCATGGTGTTGAAGCCGAAACGTTGTTCCAGCACAAACTGGCGGTAATAGTCGAAGGGCAGGTCGATCAGGCCGGAAATGACGGCAAAGGCGGCGATCAGGCCGATCTGGTACAGCATGGGAGAATCCGCTCCCATCCATTCATTCAGGTGCAGCGCCAGCCATTGCAGGCCGCCCAGCAGGGTAAAACCGATCAGCACGGCATAGTTGACCAGCAGGGTCAGCAGGCCGAACTTGGTCTTCGCCACCGTATAGTCGGCCGCCTTCTGGTGCGCGGCCAGCGGGATTTTTTCCGCGAATTCTGGCGGGACAGCCGCGCGGTGCGCCAGCACGTGGCGAATCTGCCGCGAAGCGAGCCAGAAGCGCACGGCCAGGGTCAAAACGAGGACGGATACAAACAAAATCGAAAACGCGAGTGAATACATTCTGTGCCTGTGAGAAAATGGCTGATTATTTAGTTTGATTAGGCCAAGAGAGAATTATGTCACAAGCGACCGACTTAACCGCATCCACCCCCGCACCTGCCGTCCCGGCACGTCCCAACGAGATGAACCTGGTCTGGGTCGACATGGAAATGACGGGCCTGGAGCCCGATACCGACCGCATCATCGAGGTGGCGGTGGTGGTGACGGACATGCACTTGAACCTGCTGGCCGAAGGCCCCGTGTTCGTGATTCACCAGTCGGATGAAACCCTGAACAAGATGGACGCCTGGAACAAGGGCACGCACGGCCGTTCGGGCCTGATCGACAAGGTGAAGGCGTCGACCGTGACGGAAGCGCAGGCGGAAGCGGAACTGATCGCGTTCCTGAAGAAATACGTGCCGGCAGGCAAGTCGCCCATGTGCGGCAACACCATCGGCCAGGACCGCCGCTTCATGGTACGCGGCATGCCGAAGCTGGAAGCATTCTTCCACTACCGCAATGTTGACGTATCGACATTGAAAGAGCTGTGCAAGCGCTGGAAGCCGGAAATCGCCACCGGTTTCAAGAAACACCAGAAGCACACGGCCCTGGCCGATATCCTCGAGTCGATCGAAGAGCTCAAGTACTACCGCGAGCATTTCATCAAGTTATAATTTTTCGCATGTTCCAAAGGCGAGGGCGGCCCAAACGCCATCCTCGCCCTGCCACTCCAGCGCAAACGCTCCCGTTTGCCGCAAGTCCGTGATCCACACGGTTTCGCCCGGCTGGCGGAAATATGCCGCGCACTGGCCGAACGGCTGTCCCAGCCGGCACAGCACCAATCCTTCGCCCGCCACGGCGCACCATTGCTCATTGATATCGATCAAGGCCACGGCCGGGTCGCCATAGAATTCGCCCAGGCTGGCGTGCCGGCCATCTGCCGCTGTCACGCCGGCATGTTCGTATTCGTGCTGGATACTGAATTGGGCGCTGCGCGCCATTTCCCTGCTCGTCATGCTGTCTCCACGGTAGGCCAGACGGTTTCCTGGTCGGCGCGCGCCTCGGCGATCAGCCATTCGCAGAAGGCGTGCACGAGGGGCCGCGTTTCCGCCTGGGGCGAGCGCAGCAAATAATAGCAGTGGGGGCCGCGCACGGCGTGCCCGAAGACGCGCACCAGGCGGCCCGAGCGCAGGTCGTCGCCGATCAGGGGGCTGGCGGCGATGGCCACGCCCTGGCCGCTGGCGGCCGCGTCCAGGCATAGATACGTGTGCGAAAAGCGCGCGCCGCTGTTGCCGCTATTGCCGCTGTAATGCACGCCGCAGCTGTGCAGCCAGCGCGTCCAGTCGATTTCGCCGGGCAGGTGCACTTCCGGCTCGTCGTGCAGCAGCGGATAGCGCAGCAGGTCGGCGGGCTGGCGCAGGCTGGCCGCGTTGGCGCGGAAACCGGGGCTGCAGACGGCGGAAAACCATTCTTCCATCAATAAATCCACCTTCAGGCCCGGATAGCGGCCCGGTCCCAGTCGGATGGCCACGTCCACGCCATCGCGCGCCAGGTCGACGGGGTGCATCGACGCCAGCACGCGCAGTTCGATCTGCGGGTAGCGGTCGCGCAGCCGGCCCAGACGCGGCATCAGCCAGCGCGAGACGAGCGAGCTGGTGGCCGTCACAGTGACGACCTTGTCGTCGCCCTGGCGCCGCGCCTGCTCGGAGACGTCGGCCAGCTGGTTGAGGATCGGCCCCAGCGAAGCCGCATAGCGCTGGCCGGCGCTGGTGAGCACCACGCCGCGCGGCAGGCGCTGGAACAGCACGATGCCGAGCCACGCTTCCAGCTGTTTGACGTGATGGCCGATGGCGCCGGCCGAGACGTGCAATTCTTCGCCCGCGCGCTGGAAGCCTTCATGGCGGGCGGCCGCCTCGAAGGCGTGCAGGGCGGCGAGCGGTGGCAAGGGACGTGACATGACAGTCTTCCAGGGAATTGAGCCTCAGTAAAATTTGGCCTATCCGTGAAGAATATTGGTTTGTTTCATTTTGCGCAAGCGAATATGATGCCGCTTATGCGTGAAATGACCCGCAATAGGATTCACGCATGCACATCTCCCGGCCTGGCAGGGCATTTATATTTACAACGTTACAACGCCTGGAAAACCGTCGCGCTACGCAGCAGGTTTGCCCAGGCGTACTCAAAGAGGTTTAGTCATGTCTGATCGCCGCGCTGTTGCGCTGGTGTTGCTGTCGGCCGCCGGTTTCGGCAGTTCCGCCGTGTTTGCCAAGGCGGCCTATGCGTCCGGGGTCAACCCGTCGACCATGCTGGCCTTGCGTTTCGTCATTGCTGCCATGCTGTTGCTGCCGCTCGTGTGGCTCGGTGGCTGGCGCTTGCCGCGCGGCCGCCTGCTGGCCGGCTATATGCTGATGGGCTTGATGTACACGGCCCAGTCGCAAGGCTATTTCAATGCCCTCATGTATGCCAGCAGCGGCCTGTGCGGCATGCTGCTGTACGTGTATCCCGTGCTGGTGACGATCCTGGCGCTGGCGCTGGGCTGGGAAAAGCTGGACCGGCGCATGCTGGTGCTGATGGCGCTGGCCATTGCCGGCATGGCGATCACCCTGGGCGGCAAGCTGCAGGGCCAGCCCATCGGCATCGCCCTGGCCTTGATGGCCGCCGGCGTGTACGCCGTGTACATCCTGTTCGGCAACAGCCTGTCGAAAAGCCGCGAGAATATTCACCCATTGGCCGCTTGCGTGGTGATTTTGGGCACGGCCGGGCTGTCGAACAGTGCAATTGCGCTGTGGCAAGGCGTTTCCTTGCCGGGCACGGCGACGGGCTGGCTGGCCGTCAGCGCCATCGCCCTGTTCTCGACGGCCATCGCGATCGCCGCCTTCTTTGCCGGCGTGGCGCAGATCGGCGCGGCCAAGGCTTCGATCATTTCCACCTTTGAACCCGTCATCACGATGGCCTTCGGCGTGACCCTGTTGAAGGAATCCGTCAGCGGCACGCAATTGCTGGGCGGCGCCATGGTGCTGGCCGCCGTGGTCTTGCTGGCGCAGCGCCCCGCGCCCAAGGCGGCGGCCATGCCGGCGGTACAGGCCAGCGCCTGAATTCAACGCTGACATTTTCTCAACACTGATCAGTTGTATCGATCGGTCTCCTTTGGCGCCGCGACGGGTTTCCTGGCGCGGCGCTTTTTTTTTGCCCGCGCTCAGGCACACGCAAATAAGTCTTGATTGCGAATGATTCTCATTTATAATTAACTTCAAGATTCCCCCACCACCAGCCAGCCCATGCCAGCCAGTGTTCGCCTTGAAAGGAGACACCGTGACGAGCATGCCCCCTATTTGCAAAACCGAGCTGGTCGCCAGCGAATTTGCCCGCCTGCGCCGCGAAAAGAAGGCCCGCCACCGCGACATCGCCGAGGAACTGGGCATGGCCGAGGGCGAGCTGATCGCCGCGCATGCGGGCCTGTCGCTGGCCAATGGCGCCTTGCTGGGCGCCGCGCGCCTGCAGGCCGACTGGCCCGCCATCATTGCCGCGCTGGAACCGCTGGGCGAAGTCATGGCCCTGACGCGCAACGCTTCGTGCGTGCATGAAAAGACGGGTGTCTACCGAAAAGCCAGCCACAACAACCATGTGGGCCTGGTGCTCGGTGGCGACATCGACCTGCGCGTGTTTTACCGCCAGTGGGCGCATGGCTTTGCCGTGCGCGAGGTGAACGAAAAAGGGGGTGAGAAGGAAGTGCAGCGCAGCCTGCAGTTCTTTGATGCGGCCGGCCACGCCGTGCACAAGATTTTCCTCAAGCCGCAAAGCGATATTGCCGCCTACGACGCGCTGGTGGCGCGCTTTGCCGACGCGAACCAGGCGGCCGGCATCGCCGTGACGGCACCGCTGCCGGCGCCGGCCGAATTGCCCGATGCGCAGATCGACGTGGCCGGTTTTCGCGCCGCCTGGGCCGACTTGCGCGACACGCACGAATTCTTCACTTTGCTGAAAAAATATGCGGTCTCGCGCCTGCAGGGCCTGCGCCTGGCCGAAGCGCGCTTCGTGCAGCAGATCGACAAATCCTGCGTGCTCGACCTGCTCAACGATGCCGCCCTCGAAAGGGTGTCCATCATGGCCTTCGTCGGCAATGCCGGCATGATCCAGATCCATTCGGGGCCCGTGCACAAGATCGCCGTGATGGGGCCATGGATCAATGTCCTCGACCAGCGCTTCAACCTGCATTTGCGCGAAGACCATATCGCCAGCGCCTGGGTGGTGAAAAAGCCCACGGTCGACGGCCTGGTGACGTCGGTGGAACTGTTCGACGCGAAGGGCGACACCATCGTCATGTTCTTCGGCGAACGCAAGCCGGGCGTGCATGAATTGTGCGAATGGCGCCATATCGTCGACAGAGTGGCGCAGGAGGGCGAATTATGCGCCGCATGATCGCCGCCAGCGTGGCGCGCCGCATCGCGCTGAAAAAGATGGGGGCGGGAGCATTGGCCCTGGCCGCACCGATGCAGGTGCTGGCGGCAGTGACCGACGCGGGCAAGCCGCTGGCCAAGGCGCGGCGCATCGTCAGCGTGGGCGGCGCCCTGACGGAAATCGTCTATGCGCTCGAAGCGCAGGGCGAACTGGTGGGCGTCGACACCACATCGCTGTATCCGGCCGTGGCGCGGCAGCTGCCGCAGGTCGGCTATGCGCGCACCCTGTCGGCCGAAGGCGTGCTGTCGCTGGCGCCCACGCAGCTGATCGCCACCGAGGAAGCGGGGCCGCAAGCGGTGCTGCGCCAGGTGCGCGACGCGGGCGTGCCGGTAGCGGTGCTCAGCGCGAACAACCGATTCGAAGGCTTGCTGGAACGGGTAAAGCAGGTGGGCCGCATCACGGGCCGCGCCGAGCCCGCCGCGCGCCTGGCGCACACCTTGCAGCAGCAGTGGAGCGGCGCCCTGGCCACGGTGCAGCAGCGCCAGCATGCGCCCGTGCGCGTGCTGTTCATCCTCGCCCATGCGCCGAACCAGGTGATGGTGGGCGGGCGCGAGACGGGCGCCGACGCCATGCTCGCGTATGCGGGCGCGGTCAACGTGATGGGCGGGCAGGGTGGATTTGCCGGCTACAAGCCGCTGACGCCCGAAGCCGTGATCGCCGCGCGGCCCGACATCGTGCTCGTCACCGACCAGGGCTTGCAAGCCTCGGGCGGCGTGGACGGCATCTTGAACCTGCCAGGCCTGGCGCAGACGCCGGCCGGGCGCAAGCACCGCATCGTCTCGCAGGAAGCCATGCTGCTGCTGGGCTTTGGCCCGCGCATGCCGCAGGCGCTGGCGGAACTCGACGCCGCTTTCGCCAAAGCCATGGCCGCATGAACGTGGCCTCCCTGGTCTCCGCCGCGCCCTGGCGCTGGCCTCGCTGGGGCGCTGGCGGGCTGCTGGCCGCCGCCCTGGCTGGCGGCTTGCTTGTCGCCGTGCAGGCCGGCGCCGTTCCTGTCGCCTTGGCCGACTGGTTGGCGCCGCTTCAGTCTGGCGAGGAGGCGCTGTCCGGCGGCGCCTACGTGCTGTGGCATATCCGTTTGCCGCGCGCGCTGTTCGCCATCCTGATCGGCGCCGCGCTGGCGCTGGCCGGCGGCTTGACGCAAGGGCTGTTCCGCAATCCGCTGGCCGATCCGGGCCTGCTGGGCGTGAGCAGCGGCGCCGCCTGCGCGGGCGCGGCCACCATCGTCTTCGCGGCCAGCCTGCACGTGGCGCCCGAACTGCGCGTGTGGCTGCTGCCGGCCGCCGCGTTTGCCGGCGCCATGCTCATCTGCGTGTTGCTCGACCGGGTCGCCCGCTGGGCCACGCCCGGTTCCATCGTCGGCCTGCTGCTGACGGGCGTGGCGCTGAACGCCATCACGGTGGCCGTCATGGGACTGTGCATCTACCTGGCCAGCGACGATCAATTACGCACCCTGACTTTCTGGACCCTCGGTTCGCTGTCGGCCGGCAGCTGGCGCCAGGTGGCGGCGCTGCTGCTGGTGCTGGCCGGCGCGCTGTGGGCCACGCGTTTCCTGATGCGTTCCCTGAACGCGCTGGCGCTGGGCGAGGCGCAGGCGCTGCACGTGGGCGTCGACGTGAGCCGCTTGCGCACGCAGGTGATCGTGCTGGTGGCCGTGCTGACGGGGTTTGCCGTCGCCTGGTGCGGCGGCATCGGTTTTATTGGCCTGATCGCGCCGCACCTGGTGCGCACCTGGCTGGGGGCCGACCAGCGCAAGGTACTGCCGCTGGCGATGCTGATGGGCGGCTTGCTGCTGCTGTCGGCCGACACCCTGGCGCGCACGGTGGCCATTCCCGCGGAAGTCCCCGTCGGCATTTTTACGGCCTTGCTGGGCGGGCCATTTTTCCTGATGCTGTTGCGGCGCTTCCGCCACGGCACGGCCTGAAAGGATGGGCATGACGCCTTTATTGGAACTCACGTTCGCCACCACGCAACTGGGCCAGCAGTATTTCGGCCCCTTCAATGTGCGGGTGGCGCCCGGCGAGCGCATCGCCATCCTCGGCCCCAGCGGCGCGGGCAAGTCGACCCTGTTGAAACTGATGGCGCGCGAACTGCGGCCGCAGGCGGGCCAGGTGGCGCTCGCGGGACGGCCGCTGGCGCAGTGGCCGCTGGCCGAACTGGCCCTGCGCCGCGCCGTCCTGCCGCAAGGCTCGAACGTGGCCTTCGGACTGCAGTGCGAGCTGGTGATCGGCCTGGGACGGGTGGCGCGCCTGGCCGACCCGCAGCTGGAGCGGATCGTGCAGGAGGCGGCCGCCCTGGCGCACGCCGCGCATTTGCTGGGGCGGCGCCTGGACACCCTGTCCGGCGGCGAGCAGGCCAGGGTGCAGCTGGCGCGCATCTTCGCGCAGATGTGGGATGTGCAGGATGGCTTGATACTCGTCGACGAACCGCTGGCGGCGCTCGATCCCGGCCTGCAATTCGACCTGCTGGAAAGCCTGCAGCAGTTTTGCGCCGCGCGCGGCCACGCCGTCGTCGCCATCCTGCACGACATCAACCACGCCTTGCTGGGCTTCGAGCGGCTGCTGCTGGTGCGTGCGGGCCAGCTGGTGGCCGATATCGCCAGCGATGCCGGCGCCGTGCCAGCCCTGGCCGCGCTGTACGGCATCGCCCTGACGACGGCGACCAGCAGCGACGGCGACGTGTGCGTCATCCCCGCCAGAAGCGCCATACGCAGGGCCGCCTGACCGGCACATTTATTTACTCGCTCACCACACGTCCGCCGCGCGCGGCCGCGCCATCTGGCCGCTGCCCAGCAGCCAGACCATCAGGGCATCGGCCTGTTCGCGCGTGGCCGTCACCTCCTGCACGATGCCGAAGGCTTTCATGGCGCCGGCCGCCAGCGCCTGCAGGCGCGCGCGCTGCTGCGCGTCCGCCTCGACCGACACCAGGCCCCGGCAAATGGCGGCCAGCGCCACCTTGTTATGCTTGAGCCACAGGCCGCGCCGCTTGCGGTCGACGTGCGCTTCGTCGCTGCGCTCTGCTTCGAACAGCATGACGAACGGTTCGCCGTGGCGCAGCAGGGCGTCCATATCGTTTTCCCACAGCGGGGCATAGCCGGTGACGGCCGTTTCAGGGCGAAAGCGCACGACGGGAAAGTCGCTGACGTCGTGGATGGAAAAATGTGCGGGATTCGGTTTCATGGCGTGCTTCCTTGCGAGGTGGTTGAAAATGCTTGCCAGCCGCCGCCCAGCGCCTTGTAGACCTGGACCAGCGACAGCGAGGCGGTGGCGCGGCTGTCGACCAGCGCCGCTTCGTTGTTCAATAAGGTGTTTTGCACATGCAGCACGTTGAGCAAGTCCGTGCCGCCCTGGCGGTACTGCAGTTCCGCGCTGCCCAGCGCGCGGCGTCCCTGTTTGACGGCTTCATCGAGGCTGGCCTGGCGCCGTTCGTTGGCCTGGTAGCCAGATAAGGCATCTTCCACCTCGTGCCAGGCGGCCAGCACCGTCTGGCGGTAGGCGATGGCCGCTTCCTGCTGCTGTGCCTCGCGCAATTGCAGCTTGCCGCGCAGGCGGCCGCCGTCGAACAGGGGCACGCTGAAGCCGGGGCCGAAGGCAAAGCGTTTGGCGTCCCAGCCGATGTCGGACAGCTGCATCGCCTGCAGGCCGATGCTGCCCGACAGCGTGATGCGCGGATAAAAATCGCCTTGCGCCACGCCGATGGCGGCCGTGGCCGCGTGCAGCTGCGCTTCGGCGCGGCGGATGTCGGGACGCCGCCCGGCCAGGCCGCTGGGCACGCCCAGCTGCACCTGCATGGCCACGGCGGGGATGTCCTTGCCCGCCGCCAGTTCCGCCCGCAAGCCTTGCGGCGGCAGCGCCAGCAAGAGGGCGAGGGCATTGCCCAGGCGCGCTTCGCGCTGCTGCAGCGGCGGCAGGCGCGCTTCGATGGTGGCCACGTGGGCCGCCGCCTCGGCTTCGTCGAGCTGTGTTGCCACGCCTTCGCGCAGGCGGATGCGGGTCAGATTCAGGGTATGGCGGGCGATATCGAGCAGCTGCTGCGTGATGGCCAGGGTCTGCTGCGCGCCGCGCAATTCGATGTAGTCGCGCGCCGTCTCGGCCAGCACGGCCAGCAGCACGCCGCGCTGCGTTTCCAGCGCCACGCCGACATGCGCGTCAGCCGCTTCCACTTCGCGCCGCACGCGGCCCCACAGGTCCAGCTCCCAGGCCGCATCAAGGTTGCCTTGCCACAGGCTGTAGGCGGACTGGCCGTTGTTGCGCGACGGGTCGCTCAAGCCTTGTTCGCTGTTGCGCGCGCGGCTGATGCTGCCATTTGCGCCCAGCGAGGGGCCTTGCGCGGCGCCCGCCACGCCCCGTGCGGCGCGGCTTTGCTCCAGCCGGCTGCCGGCCGCCAGCACGTCGAGGTTGGTGCCGGCGGCGCGCTGCAGCAGGGAAGACAGGGTGGTATCGCCAAAGCCGTCCCACCAGCGCTGTTCGAGGACGGCGACCTGCCGGGCGGCGAAACGGGCATCCTGCGCCTGGCGCCATTGCTGTCCCAGATTATGGTGCGGAGGCTGGAAGTCGCTGCCCACGCTGGCGCAGCCGGCCAGGCCCAGGGCCGTGAAAATGATCAGTGCTTTCATCGCGCGCTCACCTGTTGCACTTCTGGACGGCGCATGGCCGCAGCTGTACTAATGCGCACTTCGGCCGACATGCCCACGCGCAGGCGGCTGCCGTCATCCTGGCCCGGATCGAGCGCGATCCTGACGGGGATGCGCTGCACCACCTTGGTGAAGTTGCCGGTGGCGTTTTCCGGCGCGATGGCGGCAAACGTCACGCCCGTGGCGGGCGCGATGCTGTGCACCGTGCCGCGCAGGAGCACGCCCGGATAGGCGTCGACGGCGATGCTGGCGCGCTGCCCCTGGCGCACGTGCGTCAGCTGCGTTTCCTGCAGGTTGGCGACGACGAAGCTGCGGTTCAGGGGCACCACGGCCATCAGGCTGGCGCCGGGCGCCACCAGGGCGCCGACGCGCACGGCGCGGCGTCCCACGATGCCGTCGATGGGGGCGCGCAGCTGCGTATGCGACAAATCAAGTTCGGCCCGCTGCAGGCTGGCGCGGGCGCGCAGCAGGGCCGCTTCGGCCGCGCCTTGCTGCGCCTGCAAAATGTCCGTCTGCTTGCGGGTGGCGACGAGGGCGGCGCGGTTTTGCGCCAGGCGCGCGCGGCTCACGTCGAAGCGCGATTGCGCCTGCTGCGCGTTTTGCACGCTGCCCGCGCCCTGGCCGGCCAGGTGCGTTGAGCGGGCCAGTTCCTGCTGCGCCAGCTTGTCTTCCGCCTGATTGGCGTCCACCAGGGTCGTGGCTTGCTCGATCACCGATTGCTGGCGCTGCAAGGTGGCGCGGGCATTCGCCAGCTGCGCTTCGGCGCCGGCTACCTCGGCGCGGGCCGAGGCGGCGGCGGCCTGGTAGTCGCGGTCGTCGATGCGCGCCAGCAGCTGACCCGCCTTGACAGTCTGGTTGTCTTCCACCAGCACTTCCCGCACGATGCCGCCCACCTTGGGGGAGAGCACGGTGTAGTCGGCGCTGACGAAGGCGTCGTCGGTGCCTTGTTCTTCGCTGGGCGAAAACAGCAGTTGCCAGGCACAAAAGGCGAGGGCGCAGGCCAGCAGGGCCAGGCCGAGAAGAAATGCGCGTGAGCGCAGTATGGTTGTTTGCATGGGGATGCTCTTTCTTGAAATAAAAGTCAGGCTGCGCGCGGCGGATAGACGCGCGTCGGCAGGATGGGAATGATCACAATCATGGCCAGCGCGATGGCGGCCACGGTGAGGTACAGGTCGGACGAGGTCAGGGTGACGACTTGCGCATGCATGCGCGCGCTCAAGCCAGGACCCAAACCCGCCATGTCCACGGCGCCGGGCAGGTTGCCCAGGCGCTCGCTGAGCACCGTCGAATGAAAATGGTTGCGGCGCGTGATCAGCGCGTCGAGCACGCCGGTGGCGACGACGGCCGACATGCCCTTGATGGTGTTGAACCAGGCCGAGGCGAAAGGGCCGTCCTGCGGCGCCAGGCCCGTGGTGGCCAGCAGCAGCAAGGGAATCACGGCCATCGGTTGCGCAAAGATCTGCACCGCCTGCAGCAGGTAGAAATGCGTGCGTATCCAGTCCGGCGACATGCGCGCGCCCAGCACGCAGGACAGGGCCAGCAGGGCCAGGCCGATGGCCAGCACCCAGCGGCAGTCGACGGCGCGCAGATTGCACAGGGCGGCCACCAGCGGCAGGGCGACCAGCTGCGGCAGCGCCACCATCAGCATCACGGGCGCCGTCTGCAGCGGGCGGTAGGCGTGCACCTGCGCCAGGTAGGACGAGGGAATCAGGATCACGGCCAGCAGCACGAACAGCACGCCGCCCAGGGTCAGCAGGGCATGGCTGAGGTTCCGCCGCGACAGCAGCTGCAGCTTGAAGAACGGCAGCGGATGCGACCATTCATTGATAAAGAACAATACCAGCAGCAGAAGGCCGCCGCCCAGCAGCACGCAGATCAGGGGCGAGGCGAACCACGCCAGGCGCTCGCCCTGCAGCAATCCCACCACCAGCATGCTGATGGCGGGCAGGCCCAGCAGCAGGCCGCGCCAGTCGAATTGACGGAAACGTTCGAGGCGCAGCGGGTCTTGCGGCAAGCCCCAGGACACCATCAGCAGCGCGACGATGCTGCCCGGGACGACTTGCCAGAAGGCCCATCGCCAGCCCAGGTACTCGGTCCAGAAGGCGGCCAGCGGCGTGCCCAGGCTGGGGCCGAAGGTGGCGCTCAGCGCATAGCCGCCCAGGCCATACAGCTTGATGTTCGGCGGCAGGAAGCGCAGCGCCACCGTCATCAGCATGGGCGGCAGGGCGCCGCCGGCCGCGCCCTGCACCACGCGCAGGACGATCAGCACGGACAGGTTCGGCGCGAACGGACACAGCACGCCGGCGGCCATGCAGACGATGATGGCGGCGGCCGTCAGGCGGCGCAGCGAGAAGGTGACGGAGCACCACGGCGCAAATGCCATGGCCGACACCGACGCGGCCGCATACAGGGCGACGAGCCAGCTGGCGTCGTCGCGCGCGATGCCCATGGCGCCGCGGATGTCGGCCAGCGCGACCTTGGTGATGTTTTCATTCAGGCCGGACACCAGCACGGCCAGCAGCACGCCGGCCAGGCCCGTGGCCAGGCGCAGACCGAAAATGGGCGGTGTAGGGGGAGGCGGCGCCGTCGGGACGGCGCCGGGTAGCAGTACAGCGGACACAGGGAACTCCGTGGATGAGAATCAGTCCACGCAGTATAGGTAGCCGTTAATCTTGTGAAAATTGATAATTAATGAAGTCTGAATTGCGTCTGGCGCAATTATTCAGGTGCCAGGGAGTGCGCTGCCGCATAGCTCCTTGATCATGCGGCGCAGCCAGCGGTGCGCATGGTCGTGGTCGAGGCGCGGGTGCCAGGCCTGCATCACCTCGACGCTGTCGACGGGAATCGGCAGCTGGAAGGTGCGCAGTTTCAATCCCAGGCGCTCGACGATGGGCAGCAGGGGCGTGGGCATCAGCGGCAGCAGCAGACGCGAATCGGCCACGGCGAAGATGGCGGACTGGAAGTTGGGGCTGATCAGCGAAACCCGGCGCATGTAGCCCCGCTCGGCCAGGGCCGTGTCGAACGGGCCGCGCGCCAGGCCGCGCCGCGAGACGCTGATATGCTCGTATTCGGTAAAGCTGTCCAGGTTGACGGGGCCGTCGAAGATCGGGTGGTCGCTGCGGGCAATGCCGACAAAGCCGCTGCTAAACAGCTGCTGCAGCTTGATGTCGGGCGCAAAGGCGCGCCGCGCGCTGATGTACAGGTCGATGCGGCCCGCGTGCAGGGCGTCGTTTTCCGTGGCGCCATCGCCTTCGGGCACGAAGCGCAGCACCGTGTGCGGCGCATGGCTGGCCAGCAGGTCGCGCAGCTTGCCGCCATACGCGCCGACAAACACGTCGTTGGCGCACAGGCTGAAGGTGCGTTCCAGCGTGCGCAAGTCCACTTCGCGGCCGGAAGTGAAGATGGCGTGCGCCTGCTCCACCACGCCGCGCACCTGCTCGCGCAATTCCAGCGCGCGCGGGGTGGGCGCCAGGCCGCGCCCGGAGCGCACGAAGACGGGGTCGCCGATGGCGTCGCGGATGCGCGCCAGGGTGCGGCTCATGGCCGGCGCGCTCAGGTTCATGCGCCGCGCCGCGGCCACGGCGCTGCCTTCCTCGAGCAGGATGTCGAGGGCGACGAGCAGGTTCAGGTCGGGGAGTTTCATGCGGCGATTATAGCCCGGGGGCCAGCGCCAGCGCTGCGCCGGCAGGACGCCGGCGCAGCGGGGATGCTATTGCGGTATTACTCGGCTGCCGGCTCGGCGCCGCAGCATTTCTTGAACTTCTTGCCGCTGCCGCAAGGGCAGTCGTCGTTGCGGCCCACTTTCGGCTCTTCGCGCTTCATGGTTTGCACGGGAGCCTTGCGGCGCGGCACCCAGAAACGGTGGATGGCCGGCAGGTTCGCTTCCAGTTCCTGCGCCAGCTTGTGCGCCTTGACCGGGTCTTCCACCAGTTTCAGCTCTTCTTCCTTGATTTCGTCGGCGCCCAGCAGGTAGATCGGCTGCATCAGTTCGGCCACTTCGGAATCCCAGATTTCGTTCCACGAACCCGGACGCAGTTCCATGCCGTCCCAGAAGCCCCAGCACCAGGCTTCGGCGTCGATCAGGGTCTGGCCCTCGTAGTCGTGTTCGACGAACAGGGCTTCGAATTCCTTCGGCGCCACTTCAAACGTCACCAGCACTTCGTTCATAAAGCGCATGATCAGGTTGACGATGCGCTCTTCTTCCTTGCTGTTCTTGAATTTCGGCGCATCTTCGGCATCTTCGCCCCACACGCGCGGCAACCACTCGGCCGGCATGATCGGTTCCGGGCCGATGGCGACGGCCGTCAGATAGCCGTGCAGCATATCCATGGTCATGGCGTCTTCGGAGCACCGGTCCGACAACAGGAATTGGTCTAATTCGTCGAATTCTTTTTCTGATAATGGCTGTTCGAGTTGCATGGCTTGCTCTTTGATTGAATGTAAGCCGCCAGTATACGCCTTGCGGCGCTTCATCACCGAAGTGTTTGCACCGGCGGCCCGCGCGCGCCTTACAATGTCGCTTATGCACAATGAAAACCAGCCGCACGAGGACGACCGGCCCGTCCATCCCTTTTCCGCACTGAGCCCCGATTGCGTGCTCGACGCCCTCGACAGCGTGGGCTTGCGCGGCGACGGCCGCCTGCTGGCGCTGAACAGCTATGAAAACCGCGTCTACCAGGTGGGCATCGAGGATAGCGCGCCCCTGGTGGCCAAGTTTTACCGTCCCGAACGCTGGAGCGACGCCGCCATCCTGGAAGAACACGCGTTCGTGTCCGAACTGGTCGAGCGCGAAATCCAGGTGGTGCCGGCGCTGGCCATCAACGGCAGCACCCTGCACCAGTACCAGGGCTTCCGCTTTGCCGTCTTCCCCCGCCACGGCGGCCGCGCGCCCGAGCTGGACGACCCGGCGACCCTGGAATGGATAGGGCGCTTCATCGGCCGCATCCACGCCGTCGGCGCGCTGTCCGCCTACAAGGAACGCCCGGCCCTCGATCACCAGACGTTTGGCGTCGAACCGCGCGAATTCTTGCTAGAAGGTAATTTTTTGCCGCCCGAACTGCTGGCCGCCTATTCCAGCGTGGCGCAGCAGGCGCTCGACGGCGTCAAGCGCTGCTATGACCGCGCGGGCGACGTGGCCGTGCTGCGCACGCACGGCGATTGCCATGGCGGCAACGTGCTGTGGACGGACGCCGGCCCCCATTTCGTCGATTTCGACGATAGCCGCATGGGTCCGGCCATCCAGGACCTGTGGATGATGCTGTCGGGCGAACGCGGCGACCAGGTGCGCCAGATGAGCGACATCCTGGCCGGCTACGAGGATTTCTGCGACTTCGACCCGCGCCAGCTGTACCTGGTCGAAGCGCTGCGCACCCTGCGCCTGATCCATTATTCGGCCTGGCTGGCGCGCCGCTGGGACGATCCCGCCTTCCCCGTCGCCTTCCCGTGGTTTAACACGCAGCGCTACTGGCAGGAC
This sequence comes from Janthinobacterium sp. GW460-12-1-14-LB5, assembly GCF_059423585.1. Lineage (NCBI taxonomy): Bacteria > Pseudomonadati > Pseudomonadota > Betaproteobacteria > Burkholderiales > Oxalobacteraceae > Janthinobacterium > Janthinobacterium sp. GW460-12-1-14-LB5. Next base: position 37,210 of record NZ_JBWKYD010000027.1, read on the forward strand.
CGCATCCTGGAACTGCGCGAGCAGGTGGCCTTGATGGACGAAGCGCCGCTCTGGCCCATTTGACCTAAACGTGGGAAAAGGGCGGTAAACGTCCTTCTTCTTGCCGCGCTGATTTGTGCATGCCTGTTCGATAATGGTGGTAATAAATTCCCATAAGCAACGGAATTAACCCGAATAAGCGAGAAATCATGCAAGCACAGCAAAATCAGCGCCAGGCCGCCTCCCTCACCGTCGCGTATTCCGCCGACGATGAGTTCGACCAGGACAGCATCGTTTCGCTGCATGATTTCAAGGACCTGGAGCGCAAGGCGGAAGCGCCGGCTGTCGCCATCACGCCCGAACCGCAAGCCGAGCCGTCAGCCGAAGCCGACATCAAGGCGCCCGCCGCCGAACGCCAGAAAATGGAATTGAAAGCCATCCACGAGGCGATTGCCCGCGTGGAAGCGGAAGCGAAGGCCACCTGCGCCGCCGAGAGCCGCGCGCTGGCCGAGGCGCGCGTGCGCTCGCTGGCCGAGGACCGCGCCGCCATCGACGCGGCCGCCGCCGCCGCCGCGCAGCAGAATGCGCAGGCCGCCGAAGAGGCGATTGCCGCCAACCGCGAACGCCTGGACACCATGCGCGCCGCCGCGCAAGCCAGCGTGGCCCGCCTGGAAGCCGTCAAGCAGGAAACGGCCGAACTGCGCGCCCGCGTGGAATCCGATAATGAAATCCGCCTGGCCGCCGAACAGCGCGCCCGCGCCGAGCAGGAAAGCCGCTTGCGCGCCAGCGAGCAGGTGGCGGTGCAGTCGGAACTGGCCGAGCAGGCCGCCCGCGCCGCCGAGGAATTGCAGGTGCAGACGGAGCAGGCGCGCCTGCAGGCCGTCGAGCGCGTCGCCGCCGTGCAGGCGGCCAAGGAAGAAATGGTGGGCATCGCCTCGGCGGACGCCCGTGTCGCCGTGCTGGCCCGCGAACGCGAGCGCCACGCCCACGGCGCGCGCCAGACGGCGCAGATGCTGGCCGAAGCGGAAAGCGAAGCGCTGGACTTGACGGTGCAGCGCGAGCGCGCCGACCAGATCGCGCTGGAATCGGCCTTCAACCGCGCCGCCGCCGAAGTGCGCGCCCTGGAAGAAGCGCGCGCGCTGGCGCACCTGGAGCAGGAACGCGAAGCCATCGCCCTGGCGCAGGCGGAATCGGAGCGCCATGCGGCGCAATCGCTGCGTTTGCGCCTGCAGACGGAAAAGGAATTGCGCGACGCGGCCATCCACCGCGAGCGCCTGGAAATGGTCGCCGTGGCCAGCGCGCAGGCGCGCCGCGATGCCGACGTGCGCATCCTGGCAGCCACCGAGGCGCGCATCGAGGTGGACCGCCAGCTGCGCGCCGTGGCGCTGGCCCGCGTGACCGCCGAACAGGACGCGGAAATCGCCGGCCACGCCAAGCTGGAAGCGGAAACGGCCGCACTGGAACAGACCAAGGCCCGCGAAGCGGCCGAGCAGGCAGCCGCCGTGGCGGCAGCCCGCGAACTGGAAGAACAGCAGCGCGCCGCCAGCCTGGCGCAGGAACGCGCCGGACTGGCGCGCCAGGCGTCGGAACTGGCCGCCAGCCAGAACGAAGCCGAGCAGGCCGAAGTCGATGCCGGCAAGGCGACTTTGGCCGCGCAGGCGCAGGCAGCGCAACTGGCGCAGGAAAAAGCACGGCAGGCGGAGCAGTTGCAGCAGGCGGAGCAGGAGCGCCTGACTGCCGAACAGGCCGCCATCGCCGCCCTGAAAGAAAAACTGGAAGCGGAAGCGCTGGCGTGCAACGCGGCGCAGGAGCGCATCGCCGCCGAAGGCGCGCAAGCGGAACTGCTGCGCGGCCAGCACGCCGCCGAACAGGCTTTGCGGGAAGCGGCGCAAAAGGAAGCCGACGCCATCCGCATCCTGATGGACCAGGCGCTGGTCGAAGGCGAAAAAAAGGCCGCTGCCGCGCAAGCCGTGCAGGCGCAGGCGCGCCTGGCCGTGGAACTGGGACAAGTGCATAGCGAGCGCGCCCGCGTGGAAGAAGACAAGGCGCAAGCTGCCGAAGCGCTGCTGGCATCCGAGCGCGATTTCGTCGCGGCCGAGCGCGAGTCGCTGGCGCTGATCGCGCAAAAACTGGTGCAGCAGCGCCAGACGACGGCCGCCGAGGAACGCGCGTCGAACGCCATCGCCGGCCGCCTGGAAGCGGAAAAGCAGGCGACGGCGGCTGCCGAAGCGCGCGCCGGCATGGAACAGCAGGCGCTCGACGCCATGCGCCAGCGCGAACAGCTGGAACTGGCTGCGCAGCAGGCCGCCAGCGAGAAACTCGACGCGCAGCAAGCCTTGCTGGCCAGTGCCCAGGCACATGCGGCCCTGCAGCGCAAGGCGGCCGACACGACGCGCGCGATGGCCGAGGCCAAGCAGCAGTTGCTGGAACGGGATACGGAGCGCGCGCAGCAGCAGGAGCGCGAACTGGCGGCCCTGCGCGCCAGCCTGGAGCAGCCGCAAACCGTCTTTTCCAGCTCCTTGAGCGCCGCCCGCGCGAAAGCCGAACAGGTGAGTTCGGCCAGTCTGACGCGCGAAGTGATCGAGCGCCTGACGCAGCCTAACGAAGCTGGCGCCGTCTGGCGTTCGCGCTGAGAGCCTGAAAACCCGATAACAGCCGGGGTCGGACCCTCAGGGTCCGACCCCAGTCCCAGGTTTGGGTTGCGTCCGTATTCCCATCAAAACTTCCGTCCCACCCCCACCAAAATCACATCCGCATCGCGGTGATAATCGGTGATGACCCGGTTCCACGCCACGTGCGCCACCCAGCGGCGGTCGACGTGGTAGCGGGCCACGGCTGACAGCAAGCCCGTCAGGCGCGTGCTGTGGCCCTGGGTGTCGCGTCCATCCCATGCCAGGTAGGGGCCGCCGCCCATGCCGAATTCCACCTTTTCATTGAGCGAGCGGATCAGCCACAGCTGGGCGGCCACGCCGCGCCGGTGCGCCAGGTCCGTGTCGCCTTCATCGAGGGCGGTGACGGTCCAGTCCACGTATTTTCCCGCCGCGCGCCGGTATTCCAGCGTGAACGGGCGCGAGGACTCCGAGCGCAAGCTGTTGACGATGGTGTGGCCTGTCGATAAGGTCAAGGTGTCGTCGTGCGCCCAGTTCTGCAAGTGCAGCTTGGCGCCCGGCACGCCGTCATAGCGGTAGCCCGCGCCGATCAGCAGGTGCGTGGTGTTGTCCTTGCCGTCGGGCTTGATGCGGTTGAGCTGTGCCTGCGCATACCAGCGGTTGTCGAACTGCCAGCGCGCCTGCAGGCTGACGATGGAACCCCAGCCATGGTCATTGTCGAAATTGTGCAGGCCGTCGTCGGTCCTGGCCGTATCGAAGAAAAAATAGCGGCCCGCGCCGGCGCCCAGCATCAGCCCCTGCTCCACCTTTTTCGTGCGCAGCCAGAACTGGCCCGCCATGCCGTCGCGGTGATGGTCTTGCGGATGGCCCTCATTGATGTAGGACAGGCTCATGGCGTTGTAGTCGCCCACCGGCTGCGTGTAGCTGACGGCGGCGACAAAGGTGCGCTCCTTGGTCGAACTGACTTTCAGGGCACCGGCCATGCCGGAGATGTCCTGTGCCTGGGCGGACAGGGGGAGCGAGGCGGCCAGCAAGGCCAGGGCGGCGGGGCGTATGCGCATGGTATTTCCGGTCGTGGTGATGCTCGCTAACGGCGGGCTGGCTGGACGTACTGCGCTAGCGCAAGCATCGCGTGTTTTTACTACAGCAATGAACAGTTCCAGTCAGAACTAATTGCGATAGTGTATAAGAAAGCGGGAATGTGTGAGGCGCGCCATGCGGCTGGAGAGCGGGGAGGGGCGCCGGCGCGAGTGTGGCTGGCCGGCGCGATGCTGCTGGAATGACGGTATTACTGACTCAGGACGACTTTATCGGCAAAATATTCCGTCTCGCCGAAGCATTGCGTGGGCACGCCCTTGTGCTGGCTGTAGGTGACGAGGATGCGCTTGCCGGCCGCGGCCGTCAACTGCTTCGCCACTTCCTCGTCGCGCACGCTGAACTGGAATTTTTCCGGGATGGTGCCGGGCAGCGCCGTCAGCAGCAATTCCCCTTCCCACGTCTTGCAAATCCAGCCCCGCTTGGAGAACTTTTGCAGGTAGCCCGCCCGTTCGCCTTCCGAGTACGAGAAGCTCAGGGCCATCCACGTGTAGGCTGCCAGCAGCAGGAAGCCGCCCACGAGGAAGATGGCGAAGGCGAAGGTGACTTTTTTGGTCGTAGGGGTCATGTTAAGGGGTGATTTGTTTAGTTGGAGAAAGAGTTAGTCTTTCCGGCCGGCTTTCCAGTTCAGGCCAAAGTTATATCTTTCATCCATGGCCTGGTGCGCCGTGATTTTACCTTGGCCGCCGAAGTATTCCACCAATTTTGTCACCTGCAGGTTGCCGCCGTGGTTTTCCAGCATGGCGATGGCGCACATGGCGTGCTGGCTGTCGCTGTCGAGGCGCACTTCCACCGTCGGCTGGCCCGGGATCTCGATCGTCACGACGCCATCCGTGGCGGCCCAGTTCGGCACGCCCTCGTAGATGAAGGCGTAGACGAGCACGCGCTTGATCTGGTCGAAATGGGTGCCGTTGATGAAGATGTTTTCGCCGCTGCTGACGCTGCCCGTGCGGTCGTCGCCTTCCAGGTGGATGTACGGCGGGCGGTCGTAGGCGCCCCAGCTGTTGCCCAGCGCCTGCACGGCGCTCTTGGCGCCATTGCTCATTTCGAACAGGCAGCCGATGTCGAGGTCGATGCCGCCCGAACGGCCGGCCGGTTTGTTGAACAGCTTGCCGAGGAAGCCCGTGTCCAGTTTCGAGGCGGGCGCCTGGCCTTGCGACGCGTTCTGGTTCCAGTTCAGGTTGACGCGGATGCGGCCATAGCCGCCGCTGTCGCGCTTGTCGAGCGAGATCTTGTCGCCGCGCTTTTCCAGGCGAATTTTTGAGAGCGAGATTTTATTCGCCGGCGGCGGGGCCGCTGGCGCCGGCGCAGGCACGGGAGCCGGCGACGGAGAAGATTGCGCTGCCTCGCTGCCGCCGAAGTGCTTCAGCAGCGCCGCCAGGCCGCCCGCGAAACCCTGGCCCACGGCGCCGAAGCGCCAGCTGCCGTCGCGGCGATACAGTTCACCGATGATGACGGCTTTCTCATCCTGGAAGTCCGTGCCCGTGAAGGCAAACGTGGCTGCCTGGCCCAGCGCCATGCTGGAATTGCCCAGCGCGCGCATGCTGCCCTGTTCCGTCGCCGCCGTGAAGACCAGCTTGTCGATCGAGGCGGGCAGGCGGGAGAGGTCCACTTGGAAGGTGGAGCGGGGGCCGTTCAAGTCCACCGTGACGGCGTTGTCCGGCGCGCTTTTCTGGTTGTAGAACACCATGTAGCGGTCGTCCGACAGCTTGCCGGCCGCATCGACGCCGAAGCAGCTGACGTCCACTTCCATCGAACCCGATACGATATCGAGCGTGACGGCAAACGGGCCATTCAAGCCCAGGTCAGCCAGTTTGCCTTTTTGTCCGCGTGTGAAATTGGTCATGGTCGTGCAATCCCTTCGTCGCTTGAGAGTTGAGTCAATGAGATAGTCGGCAGGTGCGCGGCGGCGTTGTCGGCCGCGTGGCGGATGCCGAACAGGCGCGCCTGCTCGATGATGCGCAGGGCCCAGCTGCTGTGCGTGGCCACTTCGCACATCGATTCCTGCATGCGGAACACGGCCGGGCTGTCCGGGTCGATGATGCGCAGCGCCAGCTCGATGTCCGACTGCGCCACCTGGTAGTGGCGCTCGATCTGCGGCACCTGGTCAGGGTGGATGGCCGTCTTGGCGATCATGCCGTGCGCCATGTCCTGCGCCACTTCGGCGTCGAGCCAGCTGCCCTGCGACAGGTGCTCGAAGACGGGCGCCGTCAACTGGAATCCGTGCGGCTTGAAGATCGTCACCAGGCGGCCGATGACCTGCCCCAGCGGCGTCTGGTAGATGGTGCCGCTGGTGGGGCGGCGCAGGCCCAGCAGGGCCAATAAATCGTTGCCGCCGATGCGCAGGGCCAGGATGCGGCGCCGCACTTCCGGCGCCGACAAAATGATGCGGAACTGCTTCATTTCCTCGTCGTCGAACACTTCCGCCGTTTCCAAGGTCGGCATCAGCAAATGATGCGTGTGGCGCACGAGGTCGAAATACGCGGCGAAGTTGTGGCGCGTCGATTTCGGCAGCACGAAGCCGCTCAACTTGTCGGCGCCCGGCATGGCCAGCACGCGCGCCAGCACCTCAAGGTTACGCACGCGCACGAAGCGCAAGGTATCCGATTCGTCGGCCATGTTTTGCAGCGCCAGCGACAGGTTGAACAGCGCGTAACTGAGGTCGCGTTCCGCGATGGCGTCTTCGGTGCAAAGGATGACCGAACGCAAATGACTGAATTTGTCGCCATTGGCGATCGCCAGCAAGTCCTTGTGCGTGGTCGGCACATACATGGAGGCGCCCAGCGCCGCTTTATGCTCACTTTGTGGGTGTAGGGAGTTGTTATCCATCGACTGCGCTCCTGATAAGGGCGACCGCCTGGTAAGGCAGTGCCGGTTCTACTGTAACGGGTATGGCTTTTTCCTGCGCCAGAAGCAGCAAATGTGCCACGTCCGGCGCATTCGTGTCGCGCACGATCAGGCGCTCGGGCACGCGGCGCAGCAGCACGCGCGTCGCTTCGCCGATGCCTGGCTTGATCAGATTGATGTCGCTGATGCCGTATTGCTGCTGCGCGGCCGCCATGTAGGCTTGCGAGCGGGCCGCCATGGCTGGCGCATCGCTCGCTTCGGCCAGCGGGATGCCGCTGCTGGCGGCAATCGCCATGGCGTCGGCCACCAGGCCGTCGGCGAAAGCGCGCGACTGGTCGTGCTGCTCGAACTGCGCGTAGTACACGCAGCCGTGGAAGTCGCCGGGGCCGATGGCTTCGTTGAGCACGGAGCGGCTGACCAGGCCCGAAACGGTGGCATTCAAGATGCTCGACGGGATCAGGTAGTCGCTGGCCGAGGCGGCGCAGGCGGCCGTGCCGGCCAGGTCGGACAGCACGAACAGGCCGCCGTCTATCGCCGTGCCATTGGCCGCGTTGAAATCGTGGACCGTCTGGCGCAGTTCGCGCGAAATCACGCCCTTGCCCGTCCAGCCGTCGACGAAGACGAGGGATTCAGCTGCATGGCCCTGCGCCAGGATGTGCTTCAAGGCGTTCGCATCGATGCCGCGGTCGCGGATGATGGAGACGGAATAGTGGCTGCATGCGCGCTGGAATACCTGGCGCAGCAAGTGGCCCAGGATGACGCCCACGGGCGTGCCGGCGCGCGCCAGCGACACCAAAGTGATGGGGCCAGTGCGGCGCGCCGCAATCAGGGCGGCCAGGCGCAGGCAGTCGCGCGCCATCTGCAGGCGGTTGGCCGCGAACGCGCTCTGGAACAGGGCCAGGTAGGCGGGCGAGGGCAGGGACTCCGGCGACAGCATTTCACTGTAGTGGCGCTGGCCCGACTGGATCAAACGCTCTTTTTCTGCCAAATCGAGAATCGGTTCGAGCGCCATCGGCGTGAGCAGAAACTCCACGTCTTCCTGGCGGTAGCTGCCGCTGAAATGCTGCGTGTCTTGCGTCATAGCGCCGCCACCGTGAGTGCCGCCAGCTGGGTGCCGTTGGGGATGATGGCGTAGTCGCAGGCGGCCATGAAGCGCGCGTCCGAGCGGCTGTCGCCCATGCCGAAGCTGACGATGGGGCCATGTTCGGCTTCCAGTTCCGCGCGCAGGTAAGCCACGGCGCGCGCCTTGTTCAGGGTTTTTGGCAGCACGGCCAGGTTGTTGCCGTTGCGGTGGATGAAGTAGTCGCTGCCTTCCGTGGCGATCCACTGCTGCAGCACTTGCTCTTCGATGTCGGCCAGGCGTTCGCCGCGTGCTTCATGGTCCTTGACGACGATGTAGAACGGCGTGTTGTAGTCTTCGATCAGGCGCGCGCGCGAGGGCATGCCCGTCTTGATTTGAAAATCGTCGATGATGCGCATGGCGTCCCGCAGGCCGGGCAAGGCCGTCTGCATGTCGTTTTGCATCAGGGCCAGCCAGCCCGCGTCGAGCGCGCCGCCCGGCTGCAGCACGATGCCGCCGTAATCGAGCACGCTGTAGCTGGTAAACGGCAGGTCGACGCGGCGGAAGGCGTCGCCATTCCTCGCCGTGGCGGGGATCAGGGTCATGCCGCTTTGCGCGAAATCAAAGAAGGCGCGCTGGCGTGCCGTCGTAAACGAGCAGGCGTCGCCATTTTTCAGATAGGCGGCCGGCTGCAGGTCGGTCTCGCCGGGGCATTTTTTCGGGGTCTGGAACAGTGTGTCGTCCAGATCAACAAACAGGAATTTCTTCAATTTGGGTCTCTGACTGAAAGTGGAACAGGCGGCCATTCAACTGGCCGGCGAGTTGCATGAGGGCCGGGCTGGCCGGGGTTTCATGGCAGATGAACACGTGCTGGTACTGGCCAGGCGCCACGTTGTACAGGTAATTGGCGATGCCTTCGCCGTAATTGTCGTCGCAGTGGACGATATGGCCGACGGAGCCCCACGACAAAATGGGCGAGCGCGTGGTCGATTGCACCACCACGTTCTTGCCCAGCGCTTCGAGCTCGCGCGCCAGCAAAAACGACGGGTGCATGAATTCGCCCGTGCCCAGCACCAGCACGGAGTCGCTGGCGCCGATTTCCTGCGCCAGCTGCACCGCCAGGCCTTGCGGCGGCACCAGGGCGCGTCCCACGCCGATGCGCCCGAAGGCGGGGCTGGCGCCCCGTTCCGCATTCGCCTCGAAGCGCTGCGCGCTGGCCGCCACGGGAGCAGGCGCAGCGCCTGCCTGGAAGGCGTACTGGCCGGACAGCGCCGCGCCGATGGTGGTGGGCAGGCCGAAACGCTCACTCAAGCCCGCGTTGGCGGCCTGGCCCATGAAATTGGTGATCACGCCCAGGTGCAGCTTTTCCAGCTGCGGATAGCGCGCGCGGCACACCTGCACCAGGTTGGCGAAGGTGTTGCCGGTCGATGCTTCATCATCGATCAGCACCAGGCTGCGCGCCGTGGAAAACAGCGCGCTGGCCGCGTCGGACAAATGCAAAAACTGGCGCGGGGCGTGGCTGTGCGATTCCTCGAATTCGAAGAAGGGCACCGTGCCCACGCGGTAGCGCGAGCTGTGCAAAAACAGCGCTTTTCCATTCGGGTTGGCGCGCAGCCACGCCTCGAACACGCCCTGGCCCAGGCCGACGGCTGTTTCCGCCATGGCGATGAAGACGACGGGACCGGGCAGGCTGGGGGGGATTTGCGCGGCCAGGTCGTCGTGGATGGCTTGCATGGCGCGCGGCGTGACGGGCCAGTGCTTGCCCAGCACCTTGGACAGGAACAAAAAGCCCCGCTTGGCGTTGGCGCGCGCGGCAAAGCCGATCAGCCAGTCCAGCGGAAAGCGCGCCTCGTCCACTTTCAGGGTCAGCTCGCCCGTGGGCATCTGCTGCTTGACGAGGTTCATGGCAGCTCCACGGCGCAGGCGGCTTCGCCCACGCGCATGCCTTCGCGGATGGCGGGCACGGCGAGCTTGTCAAAGCCCTGGTCGAAGCCGGCCAGCGCCAGGTAGGGCAGGTTGGGGCCGGCCACACACGCCATGCCGATGCCGCCCGACATGCGCGGGTTGATTTCCAACAAAGCCAGGCCGTTCGCGCCTTCGCGGAACTGGATGTTGAAGACGCCGTTCAGGCGGTAGTCGCGCGCCAGCTTGTCGCAGGCGGCCAGCAAGTCGTCGCGCAGTTCGATCAGCTGGCCGCTGCCGCCCCCATGCAGCTTCTTGCGCGGCACGGCGCAAATGAGCTTGCCCTGGTCGGCGACGCAGTCGGCGCTGTATTCGTGGCCATCGAGGTATTCCATCAGCAGCAGGGTTTTAAATGTACCCATCTGCGCCAGGCCGTTGCGCAGCTCTTGCGCATTGATCTGATACGCGGCGCCGGCCAGCAGCAACTGGGCGCTGGTGCGCTCTTCATCGAGTATGGCAAAGCCCAGCGCATACACGGATTCGGACGGTTTGATGCACAGCTTGCGATGCAGCGGGCGCAGTTCGGCGTAGGCGGCGTCGTATTCCGCGATGGTGGTCACGGCGCGGTAGTCGGCCGGGCGCGCCATGGGCAGGTCGAGGCCTTCGCAGAAGCGCGCCTTGTCGTGCATCAAGGTCAGTGTCTCTTCGCTGGCCACGCTGAGCACGCGCGTGCCGATGGCGGCGAAGCGCGCGCTGGCGCTGCCGATCAGGCCCGCTTCCTTGCCGGGCCAGAAAATCGTGATATCGCGCTCGCGGCAAAATTCCAGGCACCACTCGACATAATTGTGGCCCGTCAGTCCCGACGGTTCGACCACATATTCGTGGGCCGACAAAAAGGCGGCCGCATGCGCATTCGTATTGCTGCACACGATGTGATAGCGCGGCGCGCCATTGGTCGCGGCAATATCGGCTTCGCGGATCAGGCGCATGGCCGTGCCGACCGAGGAAAATGTTTTGTTGAACCAGACTCTTTGCATGTACGGGGACCGGGTGGAAATAGGGGGAAGCGGCGCGCAGGTGCGCGCGCGGGCAGTGTAGCCAGAAAAACTTAACCTGGCCTTATAGAGAGGGAATCAGCCGGCCTTGCCGCTGGCCGTCCATTTGAGGAATGCATCGCGGTTGCGCGAGCAGATGAACACCTTGCCCGAGCCGGAAAAGCGCAGCACGATGCCTTCGCCGCTGGTCACGCTGTTGACGATATTGCCGAGGAAGCCGCCGATGCCGCCGCCGCTGGCACCGCCGCCCGTGGTCACGGAAATCTCGTATTTCAGGCTATTGTCCCAGCACACCACGTGGGAATTGTCGATCACGACGTCCTTGCCCGGTTCGACGTCGAGCTGGAACATGGAGCCGAAGCCCGACACCACCACTTGCCCCGTGCCGGCCGTCTCCATGACGAAGAAGCCGCCCGACTGCGCGAACAGCGCGTTGCCGATGCTTTGCGTGCGCACCTTCATTTCCGTGCCCGAGGTGGCGGCGACAAAGGCGCCGTCGTTGAGCAGGTACTGGCGCGCGCCCACGTCGACCACTTCGATGGCGCCCGGCAGGGTGGGCGAGAGCAGGCAGTCGCCGCTGCCGCGCACCGCTTCGATATGCTGCTGGAAGAACGATTCGCCGTTGGCGAAGCGGCGCATGATGGCGCTGCCCAGGCCGCCCGTCATTTTGCCCTTCAAATCGAGCGCCGTTTCCATCATCACCATCGCATCGGATTCGCAATAGATGGTTTCGCCCTGCTTCATGCTGACGTGGAGGAAGGGATCGACGTCGCCCGTGACACTAAATACTGGCATGATAAATCTCCAAAAAAAAGCCGCCTGAGGATATTCAGGCGGCTGCGTTTAGCTCATGAAAAAAATCAAGCGTTGACGCCGAAAGAACGGGCGAGGGGGCCCAGGCCGCCGTTGAATCCCTGGCCGATGGCCTTGAATTTCCATTCGCCGTTGTAGCGGTAGATTTCGCCAAAGATCATCGCCGTTTCCGTCGAGCTGTCTTCGGACAGGTCGTAGCGGGCGATTTCTTTTTCGCCTTCCGCGTTCAGGCAGCGGATGAAGGCTTTCGAAACCATGCCGAAGTTCTGGCGGCGGGCGTCGGCGTCGTGGATGGTGACGGTGATGCTGATACGGTCGATGTCGGCCGGCACGCGGGTCAGGTCGATTTCGATGCGTTCATCGTCGCCTTCGCCTTCGCCCGTCGTGTTGTCGCCCGTGTGCACGACGGAGCCGTCGGTCGACTTCAGGTTGTTGTAGAAGATGAAGTCAGAGTCGCCACGGACTTTGCCGTCGCTTTTCAGGAGGAAAGCGCTACCGTCAAGGTCGAAGGTGGCGCCGTCCGTCGAACGAGGATCCCAGCCGAGGCCGACGATGATCTTCTTCAGGTTCGGTGCTTCCTTGCTCAGGTTGACGTTGCCGCCTTTTTGCAAACTGATTGCCATGTGGTGCTCCTTAAAAAATTAAACTCGATCATGCATTCATGGGATGAGCGCATGAGACGCTCGTGCCATTACTCTCTCAATTGGGGGCGGAACCCCCGATTTCAAGCTTGTGCCGCGTGCCGTTTGCGATAACGCAAGGACGACCACAGCGAGACCAGGATGAAGGCCACGCCCGACAGGCCCGTGAACCACTCCGGAATATGGTACTTGACGGACGCCAGCATGATCAGGGCGAGGATGCCGATCGCATAGTGGGCGCCGTGCTCGAGGTAGACGAATTCGTCCAGCGTGCCCTTGTGCACCAGGTACACCGTCATCGAGCGCACGAACATGGCGCCGATGGCCAGGCCCAGCATGATGATGACGACGTCGTTGGTGATGGCGAACGCGCCGATCACGCCGTCAAAGCTGAACGAGGCATCCAGCACTTCCAGGTACAGGAAGCCGCCGATGCTGCCGCGCGCCACCGTTTTTACCAGGCCGCCATTGCCGTTTTTGGCCAGCGCGGCTCCTTCTTCCTCGTCATCCTGCAAGTCCGGTTCGCCTTCTTCCAGCAAGCCGCTGATCCAGTTCACGCCGATGTAGACGGCGATGCCGACGATGCCCGAGGCGAGCACGCTGTACTTGGCTTCCGCGGGGCCCATCGCCACGCAGGCGGCCACGGCGCCCATGGTGATCAGTACGGCCAGGCTTTCCGTGCCCAGCGCGTTGACTTTTTCCTCGGCCCAGCCCAGCCAGTGCAATTCTTTCTCGTCGTCGAACAGGAAGTTCAGGAACACCAGCAGCAGGAAGGCGCCGCCGAAGGCCGCCACTTGCGCATGGTTGTCCGTCAGGTGCTTGGCATACACATCGGGCGTGGTGGTGGCCATGGTCCACACGTCGACCAGGCCCAGGCCCGTGGCGACGGAAACGATGACCAGCGGGAACAGCAGCCGCATGCCGAAGACGGCCACGAGGATACCTACCGTGAGGAACAGTTTTTGCCAGAATTCATTCCAGTGGCGCAAGACCGAGGCATTCACCACGGCATTGTCGAACGACAGCGACACTTCCATGACGCCCAGCACGCCCGTGATCCACAGGGCATTGATCAGGCCGGACATGCCGCCATGGCTGTAACCCCACCAGCCCGACACTGCCATCAGGATAAAAGTGACTAAAAAGGAAATTCTGAAATGCCGCATGAGTACCCCGTTGCAAGTATGAAAGACGTTTGATTATCCGCGCCGCTGTGCGCGCCGCACTCAGTGTTGATATACGTCAATTGTTGTATATGCCATGATTTTATATTAGTTGCCGCCGGGGGCGGCGTTTTATAGACCGGCAACAGACAGTTCTGCTGGCGCGGACGATCTGCGATAATTGCGGCGCGCCCATCCGGCTGCCGCAGTTTCTTACACACTCTCGACATATATATAAGAAGGAATACCCCGTGGATATCGCTTACCTCGTCACGCCCCTGATCACCTGGATCCTGGTCGGACCGATCAAATTCCTGATCAACAGTGTCCGCACGCGGCAATGGGCGTTCGGCCTGGTCGGCAATGGCGGCTTTCCCAGCAACCATAGCGCCGTCGTTTCCAGTATGGCAACCCTGATCGCCTTGCGCGAAGGCATAGGCCATCCCGCCTTCGGCGTGGCCGTGACCCTGGCCTTCATCGTCATCATCGACGCCAACAGCCTGCGCCAGCACGTGGGCAAGCAGGCGGCGGCCATCAACCGCCTGGCGGGGGAGGCGGTCAGCGCCGCACATAAGACCTTGCGCGAGCGCATGGGGCATACCCTGGTGGAAATCGCCGGCGGCCTGTGCACGGGCGTGGCGATCGGTTTCCTGATCAATTCCGTGTTTGCCCGCTAAGCATTTTTTTCCTGAAACACAAAACCCCGCTTCAAGGCGGGGTTTTGCGTTTCAGGGCGTAAAAACTACGTTTCATCCATTGATTAAAGCATTACAGGAAACCGCCGATTGACATGCCCAGACGCGCTCATGGATACTTTGGCGCTTGTGGTTTTAATAAAAATAAATGCCTGCCATCGCTTGCCGGCCCTATCCGGGCCATCGGGACGGTCGTGGCGCTATCTATCCGGAGAATTACCCATGTTGCGCAAAACCCTGTTTGTTCTGGCAATCGCTTCTGCCCTGGCCGCCTGCGGCAAAGAGTCCAAAGATCCCGGCAAGGGCGGCAAGAATGCCAAGGAGCAGGCGGGCGCTGCCGTCAATCTGCTGGTGTCCCCGGAAGACTTGCTGACCATCCAGAGCAATGCGCTGGCGTCCGGTCCCGTGATCACCGGTTCCGTGCAGCCCGAGCGCAACGCGGATTTGCGCGCCGAAGTATCGGCCGTGGTGATCCAGGTCATGAAGGAAAATGGCGAAATCGTCAAGCGGGGCGACGTGCTGGTGCGTCTGGACGAAACGTCCATCCGCGACAGCCTCAATTCGGCCGAAGAAGCCAGCCGCGCCGCCAGCCAGGTGCTGGAACAGTCCGAACGCATGTTCCAGCGCATGAAAACCCTGCGCGCCTCGGGCATGACGTCGACGCAGGCGCTGGAAGACGCGGAAATCCGCCGCAACAATGCGCAGAGCGACTTGTCCGCCGCGAAGAGCCGCGCCGCCCAGGCGCGCCAGCAGCTGCAGCGCACGCTCGTGCGCGCGCCGTTCGACGGCATCGTGAGCGAGCGCAAGGTATCGAATGGCGATACGGCGCAAATCGGCAAGGAATTGATCAAGGTCATCGATCCGACCAGCATGCGCCTGGAAGGCCTGGTATCGGCCGACAAGATCGGCGTCGTCAAGGTGGGCCAGCCGGTGTTGTTCCGCATCAATGGTTATCCGGGACAGGATTTCGCGGGCAAGGTGCGCCGCGTCGACCCTGCCGCCAACACCGTCACGCGCCAGGTGGCCGTGCTGGTCGATTTCAACGACAAGGAACAGCCGCGCGTGGCCGGCCTGTATGCGGAAGGCCGCATCGAGACGGAAACCGTCAGCGCGCTGATGATCCCCGACTCGGCCCTGGTGAAGGCGGGCGACGTCACGTACACGTGGAAAGTCAAGGACAAGGCCTTGCATAAAGCCACGCTGCGCATCGGCGCGCGCGACGTGCGCACGGGCCAGTGGGAAGTGCAAAGCGGCCTGGCCAGCGGCGACACCGTGCTGCGCACGCCGGGCTCGACCTTCAAGGATGGGCAGAAAGTGGAGTTGACGGCCGCCAAGGCCGTGCCAGCCGCCGCCGTGGCCAGCAGCAGCACCGCCGTTGCCGGTAAAGGAAACTAAGCCATGTTCCTTTCCGATTTCAGTATCAAGCGGCCCACCGCCACCATCGTCCTGATCCTGGCCATGATGTGCGTCGGTTTGCTGGCGCTCAAGAAATTGCGCGTCAACCAGAATCCGGACGTCGAAGTGCCGTTCATCGTCGTCAGCATTCCTTACCCTGGCGCATCGCCCGATACGGTCGAGCGCGAAGTGGTGAACCGCCTGGAAAAGTCGCTGCAAAGCATTTCCGGCGTGACCGAAGTCAACAGCGACTCGAATGAAGGTTCGGCCAGCATCTTCCTGAAGTTTTCCTTCAATACCAATTTGATCGAAGCGTCCGACAATATCCGCAATGCGATTGCCGCCGTGCGCTACAAGTTGCCGACGGAAATGCGCGAACCCATCCTGCAGCGCATCGACCCGGCCGCCGAACCGATCATGCAGCTGGCGCTGTCGTCGAACTCGCAAAGCCATGCGGAAATTTCGCGCCTGGCCGAAGACGTGCTGTCGGACCGCTTCCGCACCGTCGACGGCGTGGCGCTGGTCAACGTGGGCGGTTCGCTGAAGCGCGAACTGTCCGTGCTGCTGCGGGCGGAAAAGTTGCGTGAATACAATGTTTCCGTCAGCGACGTCGTCACCGCCTTGCGCAACCAGAACACGAACGCGCCCGTGGGCAAGGTGCGCGGCACCCTGGACGAGAAAAGCATCCGCCTCGTGGGCCGCATCGAGTCGCCAGCCGACTTCGAAAAAGTGGTGATCAAGCGCCGTGGCGAGGAAATCGTGCGCCTGGCGCAAGTGGCCACCATCGAAGATGGCTTTGCCGAAGTCAACAGCCTGAGCATGCGCAGCGGCAAGCCCAACGTGGGTATTTCGATTACCCGCGTGCGCGACGCCTCCACCGTCAGCGTGGCCAACAAGATCCGCGACATGGTAGCGGAAATCAACAAGACCTTGCCGAAAGGCACGATCCTGCAAGTGACGCGCGACGGCGGTGAAAACGCCCAGCATAGCCTGAACAACGTGATCGAATCGCTGGTGCTGGGCGCCGTGCTGACGATCTTCGTCGTCTACGCCTTCCTGAACTCGTGGCGTTCGACCCTGATCACGGCGCTGAGCCTGCCCACGTCCGTGATTGCCGCCTTCATCGCCGTGTGGCTGTGCGGCTTTACCCTGAACTTCATGACCCTGCTGGGCCTGTCGCTGGCCATCGGCGTGCTGATCGATGACGCCATCGTCGTGCGCGAAAACATCGTGCGCCACATGCAGATGGGCAAGGACCGCCGCACGGCTGCGCTGGAAGGCACGGCCGAGATCGGCATGGCCGTGGCCGCTACGACCTTCTCCATCATCGCCGTCTTCATTCCCGTCGCCTTCATGCCGGGGATCTCCGGCGAATGGTTCCGTCCGTTTGCCTTGACGGTGACGTGCTCGGTGCTCGTCAGCCTGGGCATCTCGTTTACGCTCGACCCCATGCTGTCGGCCTACTGGGGCGACCCGGTCGAGGAACATGCGGCGCCGAAAAAGGGCATCGGCCGCGTGCTGGAGAAATTCAACCACTGGTTCGACCACCAGGCCGACCGCTATGGCCGCGTGATCGCCTGGGCCCTGCATCACCGCCGCTGGATGGCCGTGATCGCCTTCGGCAGCCTGGTGGGCGCCATCGTCCTGCACTCCACGCATGGCGGCACGAGTTTCTTGCCGGCATCCGATTCCGGCAATCTGATGATCAATGTGCGCACGCCATCGTCGAGCAGCATCGAGTATTCGCGCTTGAAACTGGAAGCGGCGGCCGTGCTGGCCCGTACTTTGCCTGAAACCAAGGATACCAACAGCTCCATCAATGCCGGTGGCGGCCGCGTGTATGTCGACATCGGCAAGCGCAACACCCGCAAGCGTTCGGCCAAGGAAATCGCCGTCGAGCTGCGCGAGAAGATGTCGCGCCTGGTGGGCGCCGAATACGTGGTGCAGGATGACTTGAGCAACGGTTCGCAAAAGCCCATCCAGGTGGAATTCACTGGCCCGGATTCGCGCAAGCTGATGGAAATCACGAATGCCTACATGGACAAGCTGCGCGCCATTCCCGGCGCCGTCGACGTGGGCTTGTCGGAGCAGGACCCGAAGAACGAGCTGCAGATCGAGCTCAACCGTGGCCTGGCCAACTCGATGGGCATTTCCGTCAATGACGCGGCGCAATCGCTGCGCGTGGCCTTTGCCGGCGTGGAAGTGGGCGACTGGGTCGATCCGACGGGCGAAACGCGCGACGTGGCCGTGCGCCTGCATCCCGACGACCGCGTGGCGTCCGAGAACATCGAGCGCCTGCCGATCAGCGTGACGGGCACGTCGCAAATGGTACCGCTGGACCAGATCGCCACCATTACCATGGGCAAGGGCCCGTCCGGCATCGAGCACAAGAATGGCAAGCGCACGATCACCGTGTCGGCCAATGCGCAGGGCCGTTCGAACGGCGAAGTGACGAGCGATGCCATGAAACTGGCCAACTCCATCGACTTCCCGCCCGGCTACGGCCTGGCGCTGGGCGGCGCGGGCCAGGACCAGCAAGAGCTGTTCACGGAAATGCTGATCGCGCTGGTGATGGGTATCGGCCTGATGTATTTGATCCTCGTCATGCAGTTCGGTTCCTTTACGGCGCCCGTGGCCGTGATGATGTCCTTGCCGCTCAGTCTGATCGGCGTGGTGGTGGCGCTGGTGATTACCAACAACACCCTCAACCTGATGAGTTTTATCGGCATCATCATGCTGATGGGCCTGGTCGCCAAGAACGCCATCCTGCTGCTCGACGCGGCGCGCAAGCGAGAAGAAGAAGGCCATGGCCGCGAGGATGCATTGATGTATGCGGGCCGCATGCGTCTGCGTCCCATCCTGATGACGACGTTCGCGCTGATCGCCGGCATGTTCCCCGTGGCGCTGGGCCTGGGCGAGGGTGGTGAGTTCTACCGTCCACTGGCGATCGCCATCATCGGCGGCACCATCACCTCGACGATTCTGACCCTGCTGGTCGTGCCGACCTTCTATGACAGCATCGAAATCGCCCGCGATGGCGCCGTGGCCAAGTTCCACCGCCGCGCCGCGCGCATGCCCGTGGCCGTGGCCATGATATTGACCTTGCTCGAATGCGTGCTGACCCTGCTGATGGTGCGCTTCGTCTACCGCATGCTGAAGAAGGCCGTGCTGTTCGTGATGGGCCGCCGCGCGCCGAAGGCGGCGTCGGTCAGCCTGCAAAAGTAAGTCAGGCAGCCTCGGCTGCGCAATCCTTGTGCCAGGTCAAAGAGCCTTCTTCGGAAGGCTCTTTTTACGTCTGGTGCTCTACAATCGTAGAACGGGCGGGCGGGTTCGCCAGCCTGGTATCGCGATACTTTTGCGATATTTTCCAACGGCAATGTGGCACGGCAACGTATCGGACCAGCACCATGTTCTCCAGCCTCCGGCAGCCCATACTCGGCATTCTTACGGTATGCCTGCTGGCCGCTTGCGCCGTCGGGCCGGACTTCCGGCGTCCCGCCGCCCCCGGCGGTGGCGACCGCTACACGCCGGCACCGTTGCCGGCGCAAACGGTGGCGGCGCCCGGTCCCGCCGGCCAGGCGCAGCGCTTCGTGCCGGGCCAGGATATTCCCGCGCAATGGTGGTCGCTGTTCCAGTCGCCGGCGCTGGACCAGCTGGTGCGCGGCGCCCTCGCGCGCAATCCCGGCCTGGCGTCGGCCCAGGCGGCCTTGCGCCAGGCCGATGAAAACTACCGCGCCCTGTCCGGCAGACTGCTGTATCCCGAGGTAGGCGCCCAGCTGGGCGCCAGCCGCGAGAAAAACAGCAGCCTGGAGGGCGTGGGCGGCGTCCTCAATTTGTACAATGCCTCGGTGAATGTGTCGTATGCGCTGGATGTGTTTGGCGGCAACAAGCGCCAGCTGGAAGGCTTGCAAGCCCTGGTTGACTATCGGCAGTATCAGCTGGAAGCGGTGTATGTGGCCCTGACGGCCAACCTGGTGACGGCGGCCATCCGCGAAGCATCGTTGCGCGCCCAGCTGCAAGCCACCGGCGAGATACTCGATGCGCAACAGAAACAGCTGGACCTGATCGAACAGCAATTGCGTTTCGGCGCCATCAGCCGCGCCACGGTGCTGATCCAGCGCAACACGGTGGCGCAGACGCGGGCCAGCGTGCCGCCGCTGGAAAAAGCCCTGGCCCTGACGCGCCACCAGCTGTCCGTGTATGCGGGCCGCTTGCCCAGCGAGCCCGGCATGCCTGAATTCGACCTGGCATCGCTGCGCTTGCCGCGGGACTTGCCCGTTTCCCTGCCGTCGGCCCTGGTGCGCCAGCGCCCCGACATCCGCGCCAGCGAAGCGCTGCTGCAGCAGGCCAGCGCGCAGATCGGCGTCGCCACGGCAGCCATGTATCCCCAGTTCACCTTGACGGGCAATGTGGGTGCGCTGGCCACCAGTTTTCCCGCGCTGCTGCATGGCGGTTCTTCCGTGTGGGGCGTGGCGGCCGGGCTGGCCCAGCCCATCTTCAATGGCGGTGCGCTGCGGGCGGGGCGGCGTGCCGCCGTCGCCGCCTACGAGGGGGCGGCGGCCGATTACCGCGCCACCGTGCTGGGCGCTTTCCAGAATGTGGCGGATAGCCTGCGCGCGCTTGAGGCCGATGCCGCCGCCTTGCAGCAGCAAGCCGAGGTGGAGGCCATGGCCAGCGAATCGCTGGCGCTGAGTACGCAGCAATTCAAGCTGGGCGCCATCAGTTACCTGTCCTTGCTGGACGCCCAGCGCACTTACCAGCAGGCCAGGGTGGGCCTGGTACAGGCGCAGGCGGCCCGCTATGCCGATAGCGCAGCGCTGTTCCAGGCGCTGGGCGGCGGCTGGTGGAACCGTCCCGCGCTGGACAACGTTCCCGCCACGACCACCTTGCCGGTGGCGGCAGGCACGGATTGACTTTTGGACGCCGGAATAAACGGGGAGCGCATCCATGACGAAACGCAATAAGCGCATGCTCATCATGCTGGGGGCGGTGGTGCTGTTGATTGCCCTGCTGGCGCTGGGATTTTTCCTGCACATCCGCCAGCTCATGGCCAGTTCGCCCAAGCCCACGCCGCAGACGGTGTCGGCGACCATCGTCCGCAAGGTCGACTGGCAGCCGCATCTGTCCTCCGTGGGCACCCTGGTGGCCGTGCGCGGTGTCGACGTGACGAGCGAAATCGCCGGCCTCGTCAGGTCCATCCATTTCAAGTCCGGCCAGGAAGTGGCGGCGGGGCAACTGTTGCTGCAACTGAATGCCGATGCCGACCTGGCGCAGCTGCGCGCGCTGGAGGCGGCCGCGGAACTGGCCGCGTCCGTGCTGGCGCGCGACCGCCAGCAATTTGCCGTGCAGGCGATCAGCCAGGCGCAGGTCGACAACGACGCGGCCGACCTGAAAAGCAAGCAGGCACTGGCGGCCCAGCAGGCGGCACTGGTGGCCAAGAAAACCATCCGCGCGCCGTTTGCGGGCAAACTCGGCATCACCACCGTCAATCCGGGCCAGTACGTGAATCCCGGCGACAAGATCGTCACCTTGCAAACCATCGATCCCATCTATGTCGACTTCTATATTCCGCAAAAGCAGCTGGGCGGCCTGCAAGTGGGGCAAGCCCTGAACCTGACCAGCGATGCGCATGCGAACACGGCGTTTGCGGGCAAGGTCAGCGCCATCAGTTCCAAGGTCGACCCCGCCACGCGCAATGTGCAGGTGGAAGCCACGGTGGCCAATCCCCAGCGGCAGTTGCTGCCAGGCATGTTTGCCAACGTCCACGTGGAAGTGGGAGGGAAGAAACAGTTCCTGACCTTGCCGCAGACGGCGATCACCTATAACCCGTATGGCTCCACCGTCTTCGTCGTGCAGCGGGCCCCGGCCCCGGCCCAGGCCCAGGCCCAGGCGCCCAAGGCCGGCGCGCCGCCGCCGAAGGCGGGCGACCTGGTGGTGCAGCAGGTATTCGTGACGACGGGCGAGACGCGGGGCGACCAGGTGGCCGTGCTGACGGGCCTGACCGAGGGGCAGCAGGTCGTCACCAGCGGGCAGATCAAGCTCAAGAACGGCAGCCCCGTGGTGATCAGCAACGTCGTCGAGCCGCGCAACAATCCGCAGCCCACGCCGCAGGAACATTGAGTCGAGGCGCCGCCATGAACTTCACCGATCTCTTTATCCGCCGGCCCGTGCTGGCCATGGTGGTGAGCCTGCTGCTGGTGGTGCTGGGCTTGCGCTCGCTGTTCAGCCTGCCCATCAACCAGTATCCGAAGACGCAGAACGCCGTCGTGACGATCTCCACCACCTATTACGGCGCCGATGCGCAGACGGTGGCCGGTTTCATTACGCAGCCGCTGGAATCGGCCATCGCCCAGGCGCAGGGCATCGACTACCTGTCTTCGTCCAGCAGCAGCGGCGTGTCGACCATCACGGCCACCTTGCGCCTCAATTACGACGCGAACCGTGCTTTGACGCAAATCAATACCCAAGTCAGTTCCGTGAAGAACCAGCTGCCGGCCCAGGCGCAAACGCCCGTGCTGACGGTACAGATGGGGCAGACGACGGACGCCATGTACCTGGGCTTTTACAGCAAGACCTTGCCGACGAATAATGTGACGGATTACCTGAGCCGCGTCGTCAAGCCCAAGCTGGACTCCGTCACCGGCGTGCAGACGGCGGAATTGCTGGGCGCGCGCCTGTTCGCCCTGCGCGCCTGGCTCGATGCGGACAAGATGGCCGCCTTCGGCGTGACGGCGGCCGAGGTGAGTACCGCCCTGGGCAATAACAATTACCTGGCCGCGCTGGGATCGAGCAAGGGGCAGATGGTGACCGTTCCCCTGACGGCCGGCACGGACCTGCATTCGGTCGAGGAATTCAGGAAACTCGTCGTCAAGCGCAGCGGCGATTCCATCGTGCGCCTGGAAGACCTGGCCACCGTCGTGCTGGGGTCGGAAAACTATGATTTCAACGTGGCTTTCAGCGGCGTGCGCTCCGTCTTCATCGGCATCAAGGTGGCGCCGGAAGCCAATATCCTCGACGTGGCCAAGCGCGTGCGCGCCAGCTTCCCCGATATCCAGTCCCAGCTGCCGGCCGGGCTGACGGGGGAAATCGTGTACGACTCGACATTCTTCATCAATACTTCCATCAAGGAGGTCATCAAGACCCTGGTCGAGGCATTGCTGATCGTCACCATCGTCATCTATTTGTTCCTGGGCAGCCTGCGGGCCGTGATCGTGCCCGTGATCGCCATGCCGCTGTCGCTGATCGGCACGTTTACGGCCATGCTGGCGCTCGGCTATTCCATCAATCTGCTGACCTTGCTGGCCATCGTGCTGGCCATCGGCCTGGTGGTTGACGACGCCATCATCGTGGTGGAAAACGTGGACCGCCACATGAAGCAGGGCCAGCCGCCGCTGGAGGCCAGCCTGCTGGCGGCGCGCGAGCTGGCCAGCCCCATCCTGGCCATGACGGTGGTACTCATTGCCGTGTACGTGCCCATCGGTTTCCAGGGAGGCCTGACGGGCGCGCTGTTTACGGAATTCGCCTTCACCCTGGCCGGCGCCGTGGCCGTGTCGGGCATCGTGGCCCTGACCCTGTCGCCCATGATGTGTTCGCGTTTTTTTCGTCCGGAACAGGACAGCGGGCGCTTCGTGCAAGCCATCGACCGCGTCTTCGGCAAGGTGCACGACACGTACCAGCGCCTGCTGCATGCGCTGCTCGACACCTGGGTGGTGCTCATCGTCATGGCGGCGCTATTGATGGTGGTGCTGGGACTGATGTTCAAGATGTCGCAGTCCGAGCTGGCGCCCGAGGAAGACCAGGGCGTCGTGCTGTCGCAGGTGGTGGGCGACCCGACGGCCACCTCGGACCAGATGCAGGTGTATGCGGAGCAAATCTACCAGGTGGCCAAGGCCATGCCCGAATACAGCCAGATGTTCCAGATCACGGGCGTGCCGACGGTCAACTCGGGTTTTGGCGGCATGCTGATGACGCCGTGGGACGCGCGCACGCGCAGCGCCCAGGAGGTGCAGCAGGACTTGCAGGCGGGCTGGAACCGGATTGCCGGCGCCCGCGTGGCCGCCTTCCAGTTTCCCGCCTTGCCCGGCTCCTCGGGCCTGCCCGTGCAATTCGTCATCGCCACCACGGAGCCGTTTGAAAACCTCGATGCCATCGCGCAGCAGGTGCTGGAGAAGGCGCGCGCGTCGGGCAAGTTCTATTTCGTCGACACGGACTTGAAGATTGATAAACCGCAAGCCACCGTCGTGATCGACCGCGACAGCGTGGCCGCGCTGGGCATGACGCAGCAGGATGTGGGGCAGGCGCTGGGCGCGGCTTTGGGCGGCAACTACGTCAATTATTTTTCCATCGCCGGGCGTTCCTACAAGGTGATCCCGCAGGTGCTGCAGGTGGACCGCCTGAATCCATCGGCCGTGCTGGACTTCCATATCAAGACGCCCGACGGTGCGATGATACCGGCCAGTACCGTCGCGCATATCCGCTACGATGTCGTGCCCGAGTCGATCAACCGCTTCCAGCAACTCAATTCCGTGACGCTTTCCGGCGTGTCCGGCGCCTCGCAGGGCGAAGTGCTGGCCTTCATGCGCGAGACGCTGGCCCAGCTGGCACCCAGCGGCTACACGGCCGATTATGCGGGCCAGTCGCGCCAGTTCGTGCAGGAGTCGGGCGGTTTTGTCGTCACCATGCTGTTTGCCGTGGTAATCGTCTTCCTGGCGCTGGCGGCGCAGTTCGAGAGTTTCCGCGACCCCGTCGTGATCCTCGTTTCCGTGCCGCTGGCCCTGTTTGGCGCCACCATGTTCATCTTCCTCGGCTTTGCTTCGATCAACATCTACACGGAGGTGGGCCTGGTGACCCTGATGGGGCTGATCAGCAAGCATGGCATCCTGATCGTGGAAGTGGCGAATCAGCTGCAAAAGACGGGCAAGAGCAAGCGCGAAGCGGTGGAAGAAGCGGCTGCCGTGCGCCTGCGCCCCATCCTGATGACGACGGCTGCCATGGTATTTGGCGTGCTGCCCCTGGTGATTGCCTCGGGCGCTGGCGCGGCCGGGCGCCACGCGATGGGGCTGGTGATTTTCACGGGCCTGTCCATCGGCACCCTGTTTACCCTGTTCGTGGTGCCGGCCATGTATCTGTTCCTGGCCGCCGATCACCAGGCGCGGGGCGCGCGGGGCGCGTTGAAGGCGGCGCCAGCCCATTGATACGCTGTAGCGCCGTAGCGGGGGGATTTGTTGCGCTGTGCAAGACAAAGAGCCTTCGTTGGAAGGCTCTTTGTTGTTGATTCCCGTGCTCGTTGCCGGGCTGCGGGGCCGGCCGCCGCAGCGCAGCGGGTGCAGCCTTTAGCTGCTGCGTGGCGGTGGCGTGGTGGTCCCAGTCCCTGTGCCGGTTCCTGGCGTGGTGCCGGGCGGGGTGGCTGGCGGCGTCGTCGTGCCGTCGGGGTTGGTGGTGGTGCCCGGCGCAACGGATGGCGTGGCGGGCGTGGTGGTGTCCGGCGTGGTGGTGCCGCTGGTGCCCGAGGTGCCGCTGCCGCCCGTGCCGGGCGTGGTGGCGGGCGCCGTGTTGGGCGTGGCCGCCGGGGCGGTGGTGGACTCATTGTGCTTGTTGCAGCCGCCCAGCAGCGCGCACACGATGGCGGTGCCGAGGACAAGCTTGCTGGTGCTAGGGTGTGGGGCCGTCATGATTGTTCCTTTCTCGTTGGAAAGCTGTCGAGGGTGATCGTACCTTGCAAGGCGGCCTGTCACGGTGCGGGCAGACCGTCGCAGCAAGGCTGGCATCGCTTGCAAAAATTAGAGTAGGCAGGCGCGCGCAGGTTCACCGGATTTACAAATCAGCGGCCATCGGCGAGAAAAGAGGCGATCCGCTTTGACATGGCGCAAGCGCGCCACGTGAACGACAAAGAAAGGGCCAGGACAGGGCGTCCCGGCCACGGACGAGGGGCTTACTTGGCGGCAGGGGCCTTGCTCACTTCCACTTCCCAATCCACGCCTGACTCAATGTGATGCTTGGCGGCAAAGTCGCCCTGGCTGATGGCCACGGCCACGTCGAGCAGGCTGTTCAGGTAGACCAGGGGCTTGCCCTTGGCGACGCCGCCAAACGTGTGCTCGAACGGCGCCGTGACCTTGGCCACTTGTTTGCCCTTGTGCAAAATGCGCACTTGCAGCGGATCGTGCAGTTTCACCTGCAATTCGTCGAGCAGGGATTTCGGGATGTTCGTCCAGACATTGCCATATTTTACGTCCAGCACGGGCACGATGCCGCGGATGGTATTGCCGTCGCGCACAGGTTTTTGATACGCGATCTTGACCACGGATGGGCTGGGCAATGGCGGACCCACCTGTTCAAAGCTGATGGCGCCCGACGCCAGGCGCGCACCGACGTAAGCGTACACGTCGCGGCCATGGAAGGTGTACGACTCGGCGGAGCCTGCCAGGCGGTTGACCTTTTCATCGATTTCGCGCAGTTCCGCCACGCCGTCGCGCTCGGCGATCAGGGTGAACAGGCCGTTGTCCGGCCCCACGAAATAGCGGCCCCCCTTGGTTTTCAGCACCACCGACTTGCGGTTGGTCCCCACGCCCGGATCGATGACGGAAACAAATACCGTGCCTTGCGGCCAGTAATTGGCCGTCTGGTACAGGCGGTAGGCGCCCAGCCAGATGTCGTAGTCGGGAATCTGGTGCGTCAGGTCCGAGATGGTGAGCTGGGGATCGACGCCGTAGGCGACGCCATGCATGGCGGACACGGCGCCGTCGGCCGTGCCGAAGTCCGTCATCAGCACCAGCGGTGCGGCAGCCTGGGCGGGCGACAGCAGCAGGGCGCTCAGGCAGGCGCCGGCGGCGAGGTGGGAGATTCGTTTGATGATCATGATTTATCCTTGTCCGTGTCAGAACGTGTAGCTTAATTTAGCGTAAAAGTAGGCGCCATTGACGCCGATGGGGTTGATGAAATTGTAAGGCAGGGCGCCGCCATAGGTGGCGTTATTCGTTTCGCGCACGCGCTGTGGATAGCGGTCGAGGATGTTGTTGCCGCCCACGCTCAGCGTCAGTTGCTTGCTCAGTTTTAATTGGCCTTCCAGATCCAGCGACCAGACGGCGCCGAAGCGCTGCGCGGGGATGCCGTCGATCAAGGGCGCATCGCTGTCGTAGGAAAAATCTTTCAGCTCGCCAAAGCGGGTGGCGCGCGCCTGCACGCCCCAGCCGGCCGCCTGCCAGTCAGCGCCCAAGATCAATTTGCTGGACGGTGACGCATGTTTGATACGGAACAAACTCGTTTCCGTCAGCAGCGTCAGACTGGGATCGATATTGGTTAGTGCCGCGGAACTCTGGCGCACCTTGTCGAGGCTGGTCTTGTTCAGGTTCAGCGCCGCATTCAGGTTCAGTTTGCCTGAAGTGAACGCCAGGTCGTGGTTCAGCACCACATCCAGGCCGCGGGTAGCGGTGTCGAGCAAATTGGCCAGGTAGGCCACGGATTGAATGTCGCTGCGGCCATTCGCGGCAAGGTAGGCCGTGACGGCATCGCTTTGCAAGTCGCTCGAGCGCGTGATGCGGTCGCGGATGCGGATCACGTAGGCGTCCACCGTCACGCTGGTAGCAGTGGCCGGTTTCCAGGCCAGGCCCAGCGACAGGTTGGTCGATTTTTCCGGTTTCAGCTGTTGCGCGCCGAAGTTGCGCGCCAGCGGGTCGCTGGCCGGCAGCAGGGCCGCCGTTTGCAGGGCCGTGCCATCGGCGTTGAAGTTCAGGGTGGCGAAGCGGAAGCCCGTCTGCACGAGGGCTGGCGCGCGGAAGCTGTTCGACAGCGAGCCGCGCACGAGGAAGCTGTCCGTCACCTTGTAGCGCGTGGACAGCTTGCCCGTGCTGGCGCTGCCGAAGTCGCTGTAGTCGGAATAGCGGGCGGCGGCGCCCACCAGCAGGCGCGGCGTGAGGTCGTTTTCCACGTCCGCATACACGGAGCGGATCTGGCGGCTGCCGTCGTAGGCGTCCGATGGACGCAAGCCTGGTCCCGCCTGCGCGCCCGGTGGCGCGTCGGTGAAGCTGCCGGCCGCATACGAGGCGGGGTCGCCGGCCGAGCTGGTGTACGTTTCACGCATCCATTCGGCGCCCACGGCCACGCTCAACGGTGACGGCAGGCCGATGTCGATGGTGCGCGTGGCATCGAAGTTCAAGGCGTCCTGGCGGAAGTCGAAGCCGGCCAGGTGGAAACTGGTGGGGCTGGCCGCGCCCAGCGAAGCGTTGACGGAGTGGCTTACGCCATAGTCAAAGCGGTCGCTGCCGTGGCGCGCGCTGGCGTCCCAGTTCCACTCGCCCGCACTGCCGCGCACGCCGGCAACGATACTGAGGTCGCGCTTGTCGCCGTTGGTGACGGGGCGGTAGCCGTGCGGATACAGGGCCGTCACGTTCGACGGGTCGCCCGGATAGCGGAAGTAGGCGCTGCCGTCGGATGTGCGCTCGTTCAGGGTGGCAAACGAGTACAGGTCGAGGCCATTGGCCAGCGTGAGCTGGGTGTTGTAGAACAAATAGTTGTTGCGCTGGCGCGAGTCGCCGGACTTGAATACCACCTTGCCGTCGAGCGCCTGGTCGGCCGGCGTGAAGTTGTAGGACGTCCAGCCCGCGTCGCTGGGGCCGGCTCGTTCCGTGGGCGAGCGGCGCCGCGTTTCCGCGCCGAAGCGGAAGAAGCCCGCCTCGCCCAGCGGCACGCCGTAGTCGGCGTTGACGATGACGGTCTGGCCATCCGTCAGGGTTTGATCGGTGGGGGCGAAATGCGTGTGGTTGGCACCATAGCTGACGGAGGCGGCACCGCCCGTGCGGGCCTTTTTCAGCACGATGTTGATCACGCCGGCCACGGCATCGCTGCCGTACTGGGCGCCCGCGCCGTCGCGCAGGATTTCGATGTGGTCGATGGCGTTCGGCGGAATCGCGTTGATGTCGACCGGCACGGTGCCGGCAAAGCTGCTTTCCGTGTCGAGCACGGCGCTCGTGTGGCGGCGTTTGCCGTTGATCAGCACCAGCACCTGGTCGGGCGCCAGGCCCCGCAACTGGATGCCGCGCACGGAGTCCGACGCGCCGCTCGACTCGATGCGGGGGAAGTTGATCGACGGCGACAGGTTTTGCAGGGCCGCGCCCACGTCGCCCGAGGCCAGCGCGTTGTCCACTTCACGGGCACCGAAGCGGTCGATGGGCACGCTGCTGTCGAACACGGTGCGGTTGCGCGCGCGCGAACCGACGACGGTGACCTGGTCGATGCTGGCGCCGGTCGTTTCAGCGGCGGCGCCTGTGCCTGTGCTGGCGGTGGCTTGCGCGTCCTGTGCCCAGGCGGGCGCGGCGCCCAGCATGGCGCAGGCCAGCACGATGGCGCGCAGCGGCGTGGCGGGAAGGGAATGGGGGGCGTATGAGTGGCGCAGGTGCACGGCGGTATCCTTTAAGCTTGTTCATCTGAAAACAATTGGATGAGCTTAAGGGAGGTTGTTGCCCAGGCGAACGATTCTTTATGGATATGCTTATGGCTGTTGTTTCTACGCCGCTTCACTCAGGGCGCCAGCTCAGGGCACCAGATTACGCAGCAGGGCGGGAATCTCGGCCGGGATTTCACGCGCCAGGTAGCCGAGGATGCCGAAGCGCAGGGCCAGCTGTTCGCCCGCCAGCGCATGCAGGGCGATGCCCCAGGCGCATGCCTGTTCCAATGGAGCGCCGCGTGCGGCCAGACCCGTGATGATGCCGGCCAGGGTGTCGCCGGAACCGGAGATGGCCAGGCCGATGTTGCCGCCCGCGTGCGTCCAGCTGCTGCCATCGGGCATGGCGATGACGGTCAGCGCGCCTTTCAGGGCGACGATGGCGTGCCAGCGCCGCGCCGCTTCCACGGCGCAGGCGTGCGGGTCGGCCAGCACGGCGTCCTTCGACAGGCCCATCAGCTGGGCCAGCTCGCCCGCGTGCGGCGTCAGCAGCACCGGCTGCTCAAAATGGAACTGCGGCGGCTGGCGCACGACCTGCATGGCGCAGGCGTCGAGGATCAGGCGGCTGCCGGCAAACAGGGGCAGCAGGTGGCGCATCAGCTCGCAGCAGGCGGCCGTGTCGCACATGCCCGGCCCGACGAGGACGGCATCGACCTTGCCCGCCAGCGGCGCCAGCTGGTGGCGCGCCTCGTGGCGGAAGCCGCCCAGCGCCGTTTCATCGAGGCCGATGACCCGCGCCTCGGGCATGGCGACGGCCACTTGCGCCGCCACCGAGGCGCCCGTCGCCAGGGTCAGCTTGCCGGCGCCCGCGCGCAGGGCTGCCGTGGCCGCCAGCACGATGGCGCCCGGCATTTCCTCGGAGCCGGCGACGATCAGCAGATGGCCGCGCACTTCCTTGTCGCCATCGGGCTGGGGCATGGGCAGGGGCCAGGAACGCAGCAGGGAAGGGATGATGGCGGTGGCGTCCATGGATGACCTCCGAAGGATCAGGATTTCGGCGCCGCCGGCATGTCGGGCTGGGCCGTGACGGGAGTGCCGGCCGCTTCCAGCGGCGCAACAAAATTGCACAGGTCAAGTTGCAGCTTGCCGTGCCTGCCCAGGGCGGGGTTGAAGGCGTATGAGGTGATGCCGCAGTTGGGCACGTCGGCCGCCTTGTCGATGGCCAGGATGGCGTGCTCGTCGCAGCGCTCCAGCAGGTAGCGGAAGCAATTGACGATGACCTGGTGGCCGACGATCAGCACCCGTTCGCCCCGGTATTCGCGGGTGATGGTGTCGAGCACGCTGCGCAGGCGCAGGATGACGTCGCACCAGCTTTCGCCGCCCGGCGGGCGGAAGTAAAATTTACCGACGTGCTGGCGCTGTTCGTACAGCTCCGGGTATTTGCTGGCGATGCCGTGCACGGTCAGGCGGTCGAGGATGCCGAATTCCTTTTCGCGCAGGCGCTCGTCGGCCACGACGGAGTTCAAGCTGTCGGCACCGATGCGCGCCAGCACGGCTTGCGCCGTCTGCTGCGCCCGCACGTAGGGCGAGTACAGCACGACGGTCGGTTGTTGTTCAGGGGGAAGGGTGGCGAACCAGTCGCCGAGCGCTTGCGCCTGGCGCGCGCCAAGCTCGGAGAGGGGGACATCGACGTCGCGCTCGGCGATGGCGATCAATAACTGTTTTTCCGCTTCGGCGGCATCGCGCGCCACGTTGCCGGCACTTTGGCCGTGACGCACGATCCAGATTTGCTGCGGCCATTTCTGTTCCATCGCCTTGCGCCTTCCTCCGTATTGATTACGATTCAATATAGACGAAAGCGGCAAGGCGCGGCGCGCAACTCGTTGGGCTTTTAGGCGGCGTGTTCCGCCTCATCCAGGTCCGGCGCGTCGTCGCTGTTGTAGACGGCCAGGTCGGTTTCGCCCATGACGCGGCTGGTGACGGTGCCGGCCGTGATCGAGCCGCTCACGTTCAGGGCCGTGCGGCCCATGTCGATCAGCGGTTCGACGGAGATCAGCAAGCCGGCCAGCGCGACGGGCAAGTCCATCGCCGACAGCACGATCAGCGCGGCAAACGTGGCGCCGCCGCCCACGCCGGCCACGCCGACGGAACCGATGGTGATGATGGCCAGCAAGGGCAGCAGGAAGCTGACGGTGAACGGGTCGACTCCGACGGTAGGGGCGATCATGACGGCCAGCATGGCCGGATAGATGCCGGCGCAGCCGTTCTGGCCGATGGTCGAACCGAACGAGGCGGCGAAATTGGCGATGCCTTCCGGCGTGCCCAGGCGCTGGGTTTGCGTCTGCACGCTCATCGGGATCGAGCCGGCGCTGGTGCGCGACGTGAACGCGAAAGCCAGCACGGGGAAGACTTTCTTGACGAAGCGCAAGGGGTTCAGGCCCACGCCGGCGATGATGGCCAGGTGCACGAGGAACATCAATATCAGCGCGCTGTACGAGGCGACGACGAAGTTGATCAATTTCAAGATGTCCGTGTAGCTCGACGAGGCCACCACTTCAAACATCAGCGCGAACACGCCGTACGGCGTCAGGCGCAGCACCAGGGTGACCATGCGCATGACGATGGCGTGCGCCACTTTCATGAAGCTTTCGAAGGAGGCGAAGATTTCCGGCTTCTTGGCGGCGATGCCGGTGGCCGAGATGCCGATGAAGATCGAGAACACGACGACGGCGATGGTCGACGTCTTGCGCGCGCCCGTCATGTCGAGGAAGGGGTTGGTCGGCACGAAGCTGACCAGCAGTTTCGGCAGGGACAGGGCTTTTGCCGTTTCCAGCGACCCTTGCAGCTGCACGCCGCGCGCCACTTCGGCAGCGCTCGACGTCAGGCCGACGGCCGTCAGGCCGAACAGCTTGGCCATCAAAATGCCGATCGCGGCGGCGATGGTCGTGGTGATGAGCAGGGTGCCGATGGTCAGCGCGCTGATCTTGCCCAGGGAACTGGCATCCTTCAGCTTTAAAATGGCGGAAATGATGGACACCATGATCAGCGGCATGATGATCATCTGCAACAGTTTGACGTAGCCGCTGCCAACGATGTCGATGTATTCATTGGTGCCGGCGATGATGGGCGAGCCGGCGCCGTACAGCCACTGCACGGCCGCACCGAGCAGCACGCCCAGGCCCAGGCCCGTGAAGACGCGCACGGTAAACGTCGCGTGTTTGCGTTGCTGATGGAACATGAAAGCGAAGACGAGCAACGCAACGAGCAGGTTCAGGATGATATTAATTGCCATGAAGGGGCCTTATCTTGGTTTTATTCGAGACTGCACGGAGCACATAAAACAGTACTACAACTGACAGCTGCCCCAGCCCGGGGCGGAAGGGCAAGCACTGTACAGTACTATGGTGGCGTTTTGCGCAATACCGCTGCGAATATTACGCTATATAAATATGCTCCACAGGCATAAGTCTTCCGGCCGATTGTGAAAAAATCGATTTCGTGCCAGCATGTTTTGCCTATTTATCAATGTCGTGCCAATTATTTCAAGGAAAAAGATGAATGTTTTAACGGAAGTACAGGTACTCGATGCGGAAGAACGCTTGCGCCTGGCCATGATGGCCTCCGACGTGGCTGTACTGAGTCAGTTGCTGGCCGATGACTTATTGTTTACCAATCACCTGGGCCACTTGCTGAGCAAGCATGCGGATCTGGCCGCGCACGAGCAGCGACTGCTGACTATTACCGATCTGCGCGCGTCCGAGCGCCATGTGCGCATCAATGGCCCCGTGGCCGTGGTGTCCGTGCGCATGCAGTTGACGGGCAGTTATCACGACGTGGAAACGCATGGCGACTTCCGTTTTACGCGCGTCTGGGCGCAGGATGCGGCCGGCGCGCTGCAAGTGATCGCCGCCCATTCGGGCGTCGTGGCATAGGGGTAATTGAGTGGATCATCGTTCCAAAGGGCAGCTGTTTGAAGCTGTCATCGCCGCCGGCCCGGCCACCCTGGCCGTCACGGCCGGCTATCCCGTGCTGCTGTACAACCTGGTGCGCACCTGGTCCGACGCTCCCGGCGCCAATGCCCTGGCCGCGCTGCTGCTGACGGGCGGCCTGTGGGCCTTGCTGGAATTCTGGCGCATCGCCCTGGCCACGGTGGCGCGCAAGGCGTATGCCTTCAACTGGCGTTTCTGGCTGGCCATCGCCAGCTTTCTCGCCTGCTTCGTGCGTTTCGTGCCGGACATGCCGGCCGGATTGATGTTGTTGCTGATGGTGTTGCCGGCGCTGGCGTGGACGCATTTTATTTTGTTGCAGATCAAGCGTCCAGCCAACTTGTAAGTTTTAATCTTCCTCTTCGGTCTCTACTTTCAGCCAGGCTATCCGCCCATTGCCCGCCTCATGCAGATGGGCGAGCAGGGCGGTGGCCGCCGTTTCAGGCAGGCTGAAGTCGAACAGCACGGCGTCGCCGTGTTCCACGTTCAGCAGGGTGGCGCCGGCGCCGTCGAGTTCGCGGCGCAGCATGCCTTCCATCGCGTACGGCACCGTGCAGCGCAGGCTGCGCTGGCGCACGATGGCCGTCTTCTCCGCCTGCAACAGCGCTTGCGCCACGCTGTCCGTGTAAGCGCGCACGAGGCCGCCCGCACCGAGCTTGATCCCGCCAAAATAACGCACGACGGTGGCCAGCACGCCTTCGAGGTCCTGGTGGCGCAGCACGTCGAGCATGGGCCGCCCGGCCGTGCCGCTCGGCTCGCCATCGTCGACGGCCGCCGACTGCCCGCCCGCCAGCAGCGCCCAGCACACATGACAGGCGCCCGGATGCTGCGCCTTCAAGTCATTGACCACCTGCTGCGCGCTGGCGCGGTCCGTCATCGGCTGCACGCAACCGATGAAACGGCTTTTCTTGATGATCAGTTCGCTGTGGACGGGGGCGGCAATGGTAAACGGCATGGCGGGTGCGAAGGCGGGCAAAGCAGCATGATAGAGGAAATGCGCGCCGGGGACGAGCCAGCCCGTTCACGCGGCCGCGGCGGACACCAGTTTGCGCAGCGCCGCATCGCGCACCTGCACAATGTCGAACAGTCCCAGCGCATGCAGGGCGGGCAGGGCGTCGACAATGTCGCGCTCGGCGATGGCCTTGTCGTCGCTGCTGCTGGTCTCATCCAGCCACAGCCGTGCATTGGCCAGGAAGGCGCCCACCGTGCCCTTGCGCACGGTGACGCCATTGAACTGGCCCTGGTTTTGTTGATCGGCTAATACGTCTTCTGCACGCATGGTGAACTCCTGAAGGTTGGAAAGACTTCACTGTATGATGGCCGGATTGTCTTGCCTGCGTTGTTTATGTCATTCGATACGTCAAATCCGTCAATTTCTCCGGCATCGCCGCCGCGGCTGCGCGCCATGCGCATTGTCCAGCCGCAGGAAAGGGTGACGGCGGCGCACCGCCATGCCAGCGGCCAGCTGTTCGGCGCCATGCGGGGCTTGCTTTCCGTTACCGCCGACAGCGGACAGTGGGTGGTGCCGGCCAGCCATTGCGTATGGATGCCGCCCCATCACGTCCACGCGCTGCGTTCGCACGGCCCGTTTGCGGGCTGGAGCGTGTATGTGGACGAGGCCAGCTGCGCCGGCTTGCCCGCCGCGCCGTGCGTGATGCGCGCCTCGGGCTTGCTGCGCGAGGCGGTGGGCCGCGCCAGCACTTGGGACGAGGGCGCACTGGACGCGCGGCAAGCCCGCGTGGCGGGCGTGATCCTCGACGAGATCGCCGCCGCGCCGCACGAATCCTTCGGCTTGCCCCTGCCCACGGACCCGCGCCTGCTGCGCGTGGCACGCGCCGTGCTCGATGACCTGGCCGACGAGCGTGGCGTGGAAGCGCTGGCCGCTTGGGCCGGCGTGTCGCCGCGCACCCTGGCGCGCCGTTTTACGCTGGAGACCGGCTTTACGCCCTCCGCTTGGCGCCAGCGCGCCCGCATCCTGCGCGCCCTGGAACGATTGGCCGCCGGCCAGCCCGTCACGACGATTGCGCTGGACCTGGGCTACGACAACGTCAGCGCCTTCATCGCCATGTTCAAGAGGGTGATGGGGGTGACGCCGGGGAGGTATGGGGATGGCAGTGAATCGAGCAATATCGGTATTTGATAAAGCGCAACTTGCTGTAGATAGGGCCGGCCAAGGCTGAAATCGTGTATGAATGGCGGACTTGATCCTTGCCTGCTTTGAAATATTGACTGGGTGCAAGACAGTGTTTAAGGTGGAGCAACCGGCAATGTTCCGGACCTTTACTTCACCTCCGTTACCCCACGAAAAGAGTAATCCAATGAGTCGATTTCATGGTAATAGCCGTAATCCGATACCTGTCCTGGATGCGGCCCAGCACTGGCGGGATGTCGCGTTTTTAGGAACAGGTTCTGTTTTTTCCGCGAATCAGCTCTGGACCGTTGAGGGTCTTACATCCCTTACTCAGTATTTCGTCGACAACCTCGACACTGGAACTGGGAATTTCATCGAGAAGTTGCGCGAGCAGTTGTCGCCCACTAGCTCGTCGGTTAAGCAATTGGCTGCGGAAATGAACTGGCTCCTCCTGCTTTGCCCAAGTAATGTACTTGCTCCCAAGAAGCGCGAGATCGTGAATGAAATTTGGCGTTGGTCGAAAGAGCCCATGTCCGCCTCAGCCGATTTAATGTTGACTGACCAAGTATTAGCCGGAATAGGTAGCGGCGGCCCAGGATTCAACCAATACCGCTGGAAGGAGTTGATTTTTTTCATAAAGATGACGTTGGCCTTTAAAAATCTTGACAGCACGAAGCAAAAAGAACTGCTGAGTGATGGATGGGAATTCGCGGCATGGTTGCAAAATATTCCTGAGGCGGAAACTAGGCAATTTCGCCATATGATACTATTTCTGCTCTTTCCTGATGTTTTTGAGCGAATATTTGGGCGCGCAGATCGAATCTTGATAGCCACGGCTTTCTCAGGTTTAAGTAAGAAAATCGTTCGAGGGCAGAGTGCCTTGGAATTAGATCGAACACTGACTAAAATTCGTATCGAGTTAGAGTCCCAAGAAGGTACGGATAAGTTGGATTATTACGTTCCTCCACTGCGAACTCGATGGAGTCGCCCAGAGCCAAAGCCATTAATAAATAGGGTAATCACTACTGCCGAAATTGAATCGACGGAAAAATCCGATGATGCGGGCGAGTTAGATTTTGATGATGAGTCAGTTTATTCGATCGATGACGCGCGTGAAGGCCTCTTTATTGAACGCGATAATTTTGGTGCAATCGTTGAAAGATTGCGTGCGAAGAAAAATTTGATTTTGCAGGGGCCGCCCGGTGTCGGTAAGACGTTCTTCGCTCGGCGTGTGGCGTATGCGTTGATGTCAGCTAAGGCGTTAGACCGCGTAGGAATGGTTCAATTTCATGCCTCTTATGCCTACGAGGATTTCATCCAAGGCTACAGGCCAAGTGAAACTGGATTTAGTCGGAAAAATGGTGCATTTTATAATTTCTGTAAGCTGGCTCAGGCAAATCCCGATCTCGAATTTGTATTCATCATTGACGAAATAAATCGTAGCAATCTCAGCAAGGTATTCGGCGAGTTGATGATGCTGATCGAGGTCGATAAACGTGGTGAGGAATGGGCAATCCCACTTGCTTACGCTGATGACTTAGAAGACAAATTCTTTGTTCCCAAGAATTTGTACATGCTGGGGCTTATGAATACTGCTGATCGGTCATTGGCGATGGTGGATTATGCCTTGCGGCGTCGATTTGCATTTGTCGATCTTGGGCCGGGTTTTAATACGCCACAATTTCTTTCATTTATGGCTAAACAAGGGGCTAGCGACGACCTTATTCGTCGAATGGTGTTGGACTTAACTGCACTCAATCGTGAAATATCTAATGATCGCGCCAATCTTGGCCCCGGATTCTGCATAGGGCATAGTTTCTTTTGTACTGGAATAAGCGATGTTGGTGCGACACCAGAGTGGTATCGTGAAGTAATTTCGTCGGAAATTATGCCGCTGTTGCGAGAATATTGGTTTGATGATGAGTCCAAAGTAAATAATTGGGAATCCCGCTTAATGGGTATTTGAAGATGAATACCCCTCGCATCCCGATAAAGAATCTCTACTACATGCTTTGTTATTCCTGGAGACAATTAAAGCAAGGTGAGTTGGTTGATGTTTCTAAGGTGCCGACAACTGAGTTGGTGGATTTGTTCGCTCTTGTGTTGTGTGATGGAATTCAGCACATTGCGCGGCGTGGATTGGATCAAGGGTACGTAGTGCACGAGGAAGAAATCGCCGGGATACGTGGTCGGCTTAACGTGCTAAGGTCTGCGCGTCGGTTCCTCCCGCTACACGGCCGAGCGGCATGTGCTTTTGATGAATTGACGGTGAATACTTTACCCAATAAAATTTTAAAGACTACCTTACGTAATTTGGGAAGGGCTAGTAATATTAATGGTGAGTTGCGTAAGCGTGTTCGTACTCTTCATAGAGAAATGAACAGCATTGATGAAACTCTCATTACGAACGACTCATTTAGAAGAATTCAGTTTCATTCTAATAATAGATTCTACCGCTTCCTTATGAATGTTTCTGAATTAATTCACTCTTCTTGGATGCCTGACCAAGAAGTAGGTACGCTGCGTTTTCGAGATTTCTTGCGCGATGAGCGAGCGATGGCGATAGTGTTTCAGAATTTCTTATTTAATTTTATTCGGACTGAGGTTTTTGGATGGACTGTGAGACGTGAGTATATTGGTTGGCGTGCGGAGCATGGTTTCGATGTGGATTCCGATTTCACTTTACTTCCTAGGATGGAAACTGACATCTCGTTAAGTCGAGGGGGGCGGCATGTCATCATTGAGGCAAAGTACTACCAAGAGGCCTTGGGTGAGCGTTTTGGTGTCGAGAAGTTTCACAGTGGGAATGTGTATCAGCTGATGAGTTATTTGACTAATGCGATTCGTCCGGATGGTGCCGTGCTAGAGGGCATGCTGATTTATCCGAAGGTCAACCGAGCTCTACGAGAAAGTTATCGGATTCAAGGATTTGGCGTAACCGTCGCTACTGTTGATTTGAGTAAGGACTGGCCAGAGATTAAAAAAGAAATTATTGATTTGATCAAGTGATTTTCTGGGAGGTCGATTCGTTAACTTACGTATGCCTGCCGCATTAAGAACGAAGCGACAGTAAAATTTTGACTGTCGCTTGAGTCTGTCGCGCCTAACCACCCACCCTCCGAAGCGACCAGATAGCTCCCCAAAACAAAAAGCCCACGAACGTAAATTCGTGGGCTTCTCTGAAGTATTTGGTAGGCCGTGCGGGATTCGAACCTGCGACCAACGGATTAAAAGTCCGCTGCTCTACCAGCTGAGCTAACGACCCAAGGGCGGCTATTATGACGGCCAATGGCGGTTTTGGGAAGGGCCGGGGCGGAAAAAGCCTTGCATGACCCTCATGCACGGTCTAATATGGGTAGATAGTCTACCTATTTATGTGATCCCATGTCCAATACCGAAGACCTTCCCATCCCCGAGCGCGCGCTGGCGCTGTCCGATGACTTGCGCGTGGCGTTCAAGCGCCTGTTGCGCGCCATGCAGCGCGAAGGGGGGGAGCTGGAAGGCGGCGTATCGATGATGCAGTACATGCTGCTGGCGCTGATTCACGAGCAGCCCGGCATCGGCGTAGCCGCGCTGGCGCGGCTGCAGAATGTGCGCGGGCCCACCGTCAGCGCCCAGGTCAAGTCGCTCGAAGAGGCGGGACTGGTCGAGCGCAGCGCGCCCGATCCGCAGGATCGCCGGCGTTCGGGCTTGCACGTGTCCGCGCAAGGCCTGGCGATCCTCGAAACCTTGCGCGCGCGGCGCCGCGATGCGCTGGCGCGGCGCATCTCCCGCCTGACGCCGCAGCAGGTCGATGCGCTGGAAGCTGCCATGCAGCCGCTGCTTGAGATCGGCCAGGCATGAGCGGTCACGATCACGCC
Organism: Janthinobacterium sp. GW460-12-1-14-LB5; assembly: GCF_059423585.1. NCBI lineage: Bacteria > Pseudomonadati > Pseudomonadota > Betaproteobacteria > Burkholderiales > Oxalobacteraceae > Janthinobacterium > Janthinobacterium sp. GW460-12-1-14-LB5. Next base: position 75,816 of record NZ_JBWKYD010000027.1, read on the forward strand.
GCAGGCGCAGACAAGGACGCCGTAAAACCCGTCACCGAGCGCGAAGTGCGCGCCATCTACCTGGGCCTGATGGCCGTGCTGGGCCTGGGTGCGCTGGACCAGAGCATCGTCGCCACGGCCTTGCCGCGCATCGTCGACGACCTGGGCGGCATGGCGCATCTGTCGTGGGTGGTCACGGCCTACGTGCTGGCCTCGACGGCCACCATGCCCCTGTACGGCAAGCTGGCCGACCAGTACGGCCGCCGCCCCATGATCTACACGGCCCTGCTGACCTTCTTGCTCGGTTCCGTGCTGTGCGGGCTGGCGCAGAACATGACGGAGTTGATCATTTTCCGCGCCATCCAGGGCCTCGGCGCGGGCGGCTTCATGCCGCTGGCGCAGATCATCATCGGCGACATCGTGCCGCCGGCCGAGCGGGGCAAGCGGCAGGGCATGGTGCCCATCGTGTTTGCCGTCACCAGCGTGCTGGGCCCCGTGCTGGGCGGCGTCATCACGGATGCCCTGTCGTGGCACTGGATTTTCTATGTCAACCTGCCCATCGGCGCGGCCGCCTTCGTCATCATCGCGCGCGCCATGCGCAAGCCGGCGCGCACGCATGCGCACAAGATCGACTACCTGGGTTCCGCCTTGCTGACGGGCGCCGTCACGGCGGCCCTGCTGGTGCTGGCGCTGGGCGGTACCGAGTGGCCGTGGGACTCTCTCGCCATCAAGGTGTGCGGCGGCGTCGCCGTGCTGCTTGGTATCTGGCTGGCGGTGCACGTGGGCAGGGTGGACGAACCCGTGCTGCCGCCCGACCTGTTCGAGAATCGCACCTTCAATATCGCCAGCCTGGTGATGGCCATGACTTTCATGGGTCTGATGGGCGCCAGCGTCTTCTTCCCCCTGTTCTTCCAGCTGGTGATGGGCACGAGTCCCGCCGAATCGGGCGTGATGACGGTGGCGATGATGGTGGGACTGGTGGCGTCGTCGATGTTCAACGGCCGCGTGCTGTCGCGCTCGGGCAAGTACAAGATGGTGCAGGTGGCGGGGCTGGCGGTGGCGCTGCTGGCGTTTGCCGTGCTGGCCTGGGCCATGGAAACGTCGCGCGGCTACTGGATCATCGAGCCGGCCATCTTCCTGCTCGGCACGGGATTAGGATTGGTGATGCCGAACATGACGATCGCCGTGCAAAATGCCTTGCCCCTGGCGCGCCGGGGCGTGGGTACGGCCATGCTGGCCTTTTTCCGTTCGCTGGGCGGCTTGCTGGGTGTGACGGCGTCCGGCGCCATTCTCGCGCACCAGTTGCACCAGCATGGCGTGGAAGCCGTGTCGGCGCTCGGCGCGCAGGCGGCGGTGCAGACGGTCGAGGTGTACCGCCATGCGATCGCCAGCGTGTTTGGCGCCGGCGCCGTGCTGCTGCTGGTGGGACTGGTCTTCCTGCTGTTCCTGCCGGAACTGCCCCTGGAGGGGCATCCGGCAACGGTGAAGGATGATCAGTAGCGTTCCAGCCAGTGGGCGTACGGCGCCGGCAGGGTCCACGAGGCGCGCTCGACGCCGAGTTCCTTGGCGGCAAAATATGCCCAGTGCGGATTGGCCAGGTGCGCCTTGCCGACCATCACTACGTCCAGTTGCTCTTCCTTGACGACGCGCTCGGCGATGGCCGGCGTGCCGAAGCCCCAGGCGGACGAGACGGGCACGCCCGCCTCCGTGCGCACGCGCTCGGCGATCGGTCCCATGAAGGCCGGGCCCCACGGAATCGATACGTCGGGAATGGTAAAGCCCATGCTGACGCTGATCATGTCCATGCCCGCATCCTTGAACTGGCGCACCAGGCCGATGGATTCGAGCAGGGTTTGCTCGTCGCGGCCGTCGAATTCCAGCACGCCGAAGCGGATGGTCAGCGGCAGGTGCTCGGGCCACACTTCACGCACGGCTTTCAGTGTTTCCAGCAGGAAGCGGCTGCGGTTTTCCAGGCTGCCGCCATAGATGTCGTCGCGCTGGTTCGAGTGGGTGGAAAAGAAGCTTTGCGCCAGGTAGCCATGGGCGAAGTGCAGTTCCAGCCATTCGAAGCCCACTTCGCGGGCGCGCACGGCCGCATCGACGAAGTTCTGTTTCACGCGGGCAATATCGTCGAGGTCCATGGCGCGCGGCACTTTCGGCAGGCCGCCGCCGAAGGCGATGGCGGACGGAGCGATGGTTTGCCAGCCGCGCGCGTCGCCTTGCGCGATGTGGTCGTCGCCTTCCCATGGGCGGTTGGCGCTGGCTTTGCGGCCCGCGTGGGCGATCTGGATGCCGGGCACGGAGCCGGCCGCCTTGATGGCTTTCACGACGGGCACGAAGGCTTGCGCCAGATCATCGTTCCAGATGCCCGTGCAGCCGGGCGTGATGCGGCCTTCGGGCGCCACGGCCGTCGCTTCGACAATCACCAGTCCCGCGCCGCCACGGGCCATGCCCGCGTAATGCGACAGATGCCAGTCGTTGGCCACGCCATCGACGGCCATGTACTGGCACATGGGCGGCACGGCGATGCGGTTGCGCAGGGTGACGTTTTTGAGGGTGTAGGGCTGGAAGAGGGTGGACATGGTGGCCTTTGTGTGTGTGGATGAAAAGATTGGAAAATACTGATTCGGTAGTTCGTAAATATTCGAAGAATGGAATTAGTATAGCGCATGCTGTATGATTCTGCTCATGCGTCCACACAAACATCCCCCCGCCAGCGAATTCGTCCTCGAAAGAGTGCTGTACGCCTTGAGCGATTCGATCCGCCTCGACATCGTGCGCCACCTGGCCCGCGTGGATGCGGCCGCTTGCGGCGACCTCGACGGCGGGCGGCCGAAATCGACCGTTTCCCACCATTTCAAGGTCTTGCGCGAAGCGGGCCTCGTCTACACGGAAAACGCGGGCACGACGCACATGAACACCCTGCGCCGCGCCGATATCGAGAGCCGTTTTCCTGGCTTGCTCGACGCCATCCTGGCGCAACAGCCATTGGCGCCCGGGCAGCCGGAGGCGGAAAAGCCGGCAGCTTAGCCGCCTGCCGTGCCCCGCCATTTGCCAGGCTCGGCTATGATGTCGGCCTTTCGGTAAATCCCCGGCCGCGCGCCTGTTGCGCGACGGACTGGCGACACTACCTGGCACGGCAAGGGATGGGAATGACGGTAGCAGCAGTGGTATCACAGGCGGACCTGGCAAATCGTCCGCAGTTTGGCTGGATCAATGTATTGAAGGCGGGCGCGGCGCAGTTGATCGTGTTGCATCACCTGGCGTTTTACGGGCCCATGTCCGACTACGTGCAACCGCTGTGGCCCGCGTTGCTGGACTGGCTGGGCGGCAGCGCGCGCATCGCCGTGCAAGTATTTCTCGTCATCGGCGGCTTTCTCGTCGCCAAATCCCTCGCACCCGCCGGCCAGCCCGGCATTGCCACCCCGCTGCAGGCCGTCTGGCGCCGCTATGCCAAGCTGGCGCCGCCTTTCCTGGCGGCCACCCTGCTCGCCGCCGTGCTGACGCCCGTGGCCGGCATCTGGATGCTGCACGATTCCATGTCGGCCGCCGTCACCCTGGGCCAGTTGAGCGCCCATGCCCTGCTGCTGCACGGCGTGCTGGGCTATGAATCGCTGTCCGCCGGCGCCTGGTATGTAGCCATCGATTTCCAGCTGTACCTGCTGACGGTATCGCTGCTGTGGCTGGGCGGCCGCCTGGCGGGCCGGCGGCGCGGACGCTGGCTGATGCCGCTGGCCGTCACCGTGGGCATCACCTTTTCCCTGCTGTATTTCAATCTCGACGCGGGCTGGGATAACTGGGCGCCGTATTTCTTCGGCAGCTATGGCCTGGGGCTCATGGCCTGGTGGGCCAGCGACCCGGCCCGCAAACCGGGCGCCATGACAGCGCTCATGGCCATGGCCGCCGTGCCCGTCCTGCTGGCCCTGGCCGTCGACTACCGCAGCCGCATCGCCCTGGCCCTGATCGTCGCCTGCGCGCTGTTCCTGTTCGGCCGCGCCCGCACGCCCTCCCAGGGCGGCGCGTGGAACATCGTCAACGCCCTGGGCCGCATCTCGTATGC
>NZ_JBWKYD010000028.1:0-78823 GCF_059423585.1 Janthinobacterium sp. GW460-12-1-14-LB5
GGTGGGCGGTCATGGGCGCCATTATGTGGCTTCCCGCAAAGAATGCAACTGCGCCCGGCAACTGAGCATGCCGCGCGCGATATGTTTTTCCACCATGCTCACGGAAATGCCCATGCGCGCGGCGATTTGCGCGTGCGGCAATTCTTCGAAGACGTGCAGCACGAAGGCGTCGCGGCAGCGGGGCGGCAGGGCGTCGATGGCGGCCACGCAGGCTTGCCAGTCCTGGCTGCTTTCCAGCGCCTGTTCCGGCTGCAAATGGCGCGGTGCGGCCGGATGCGCGGCCTCCGGCAGGGCGTCGAGTGCCTCGTGCTGGCGCAGGGCGGCGCGGCGGCGCTGGTCGATCAGCAGGTTGCGCGCCGTGTGGTACAGCAGCGCGCGCGGTTCGCGCACGGCCGTTTCGTCCAGCACGCGCGCATAGCTTTCCTGCACCAGGTCGGCAGCGGCCTCGCGGTTGCGCAAGTTGCGCCAGCAAAAGTTCAACAGTTCTTGGTAATAGCGTGCAACCACGGCGTCCGATGTCTGAGTCCGCAGCCAGGAATGCCGCATATGAGAATGATTCTCATTATACGGTATGCCGGGATGCGGCGTTAAGCGGCTTGCCGCACCGTGGCAGGCGTACAACGCTTTGCCCCGCGGCCCGCATCGGTTAGCATGGGAAGTTAATAGGGAGACAACATGGCTATTCAAGTTATCAATACGGCGCCGATGGCCGGCCAGCGGCCAGGCACTTCGGGATTGCGCAAGAAGGTGGCGGTCTTCAGCGCTCCGCAATACCTGGAAAACTTCGTGCAAAGCGTGTTCGACACGCTGGGCGACTGCCGCGGCCAGACCCTGGTGCTGGGCGGCGACGGGCGTTACTACAACCGCGCGGCCATCCAGACGGTGCTGCGCATGGCGGCCGCGCACGGCTACGCGCGCGTGCTGCTGGGGCAGGGCGGCATTTTGTCGACGCCGGCCGTCAGTTGCGTGATCCGCAAGCATGGCGCCAGCGGCGGCATCATCCTGTCGGCCAGCCATAACCCGGGCGGCCCCGATGGCGATTTCGGCATCAAGTACAACATCGCGAATGGCGGGCCGGCGCCCGAGAAGGTCACGGAAGCCATGTTTGCGCGCACGCAAACGATCCGCGAATACCGCATCAGCGACGCGGCCGACATCGACCTCGACGCCTTGGGCACCGTGCGCATCGAGCAGATGACGGTCGAGGTGATCGATCCGGTTTTCGATTACGCTGAACTGATGCAGCAGCTGTTCGACTTCGACGCCATCCGCGCCCTGTTCGCGGGCGGCCTGCGCATCTGCTTCGACGGCATGCACGCCGTTTCCGGCCCGTATGCGACGGCCATCCTGGAAGGCATGCTGGGCGCGACCAAGGGCAGCGTCATCAACGGCGTGCCCCTGGAAGACTTCGGCGGCGGCCATCCGGACCCGAATCCCGTCAATGCGCGGGAATTGATCGCCATCATGGCAGCCGGAGATGGTGACAATGAGGCCCCCGATTTTGGCGCCGCCTCGGATGGCGACGGCGACCGCAACATGATCGTCGGCCGGCGCTTCGACGTCACGCCCTCGGACAGCCTGGCCATCCTGGCCGCCAACGCCGCCGTGGCGCCCGGCTACCGCGCCGGCTTGAAGGGCATCGCCCGCTCCATGCCGACGTCGGGCGCGGCCGACCGGGTCGCTGGCGCGCTGGGCATCCCCTGCCACGAGACGCCGACGGGCTGGAAGTTCTTCGGCACCCTGCTCGACGCCGGCATGGCCACCCTGTGCGGCGAGGAAAGCTACGGCACGGGCTCGAACCACGTGCGCGAAAAGGATGGCGTATGGGCCGTCTTGTTCTGGCTCAACCTGCTGGCGGAGAAAAAACAATCGGTGGAAGAGATCGTGCGCGCGCACTGGGCCACGTATGGCCGCAACTACTACTCGCGCCACGACTACGAAGACATCGACAGCGCCGGCGCGCAGCAGCTGATGGAAGCCGTGCGCGGCCGGCTGGCCGCCTTGCCGGGCCAGGCGTTCGATGGCTACACGGTGGCGCTGGCCGATGATTTCAGCTACACGGACCCCGTCGACGGTTCCGTGGCGACGCAGCAGGGCATCCGCATCATCATGACGGACGGCGCGCGCATCGTGCTGCGCCTGTCCGGCACGGGCACCGAGGGCGCCACCCTGCGCCTGTACCTGGAGCGCTACGAGGCCGATCCCGCGCAGCACAGTATCCCGACCCAGCAGGCGCTGGCGGGGCTGATCGCCGTGGCGGAAAAAGTGGCGCAGATACGCGCGTGCACGGGGCGCGACGCGCCGAGCGTGACGACGTAAAAAAAGGGCGCCCTAGGGCGCCCTTCTGCATTGCGTTACATCAAACCGTCATCACGCTTTCGCCGGGATGACCGCCTGGCGGTAATTGTCGACCATCTTGTAGCGCTTCGCATACAGACCGAAGGCCAGCATGGCCACCGCGGCAAAGGCGGCGAAGAAGAACATCTGGAAGGCCGTCACGCTGATGCCGCTCTCGGCGATCTTGCCGATCACGCCTTCGTTCATGACGCTGCGGTTGACGATCAGCACCCACAGGTTGCCCACCGTGGTCGACAGATTCCAGAAGCTCATGATGGCGCCCTTCATCGAGACGGGCGCCTGGCTGTAGGCAAACTCCAGGCCCGTGGCCGAGACCAGCACTTCGCCGAACGTCAGCAGGGCGTACGGCAGGATCTGCCACATGATGGAGACGGCATTGCCGCTGTCGAGGGCCAGCTGCAGCAAGCCGATGACGATCCACGCCAGCGAAGAAAAGCCGATGCCGGCCGTCATGCGGCGCAGCGCCGTCGCTTCCAGGCCGAAGCGGTTGAGCATCGGGTACAGCACCAGGTTGTTGAACGGGATCAGCAGCATCACCAGCATCGGGTTCAGCGCCTGCATCTGCGCCGGCAGGAACCAGCTCGGTTTTTCCATGGTGTTCGCCTGCACGATCCACGTCGAGGCCTTCTGGTCGAACAGCGAGAAGAACGGCGTGACGAGGGCGAAGATGACGAGGATGCGCAGCACGGCGCGTACGCCTTCGACGGCTTCGTCAGGGTGGATGCCGCGTGCGCGTTCCAGCTGCATGGCCGTGCCGATGCTGCCGAAGGCCAGCAGCAGGACCAGCGCCGTACACGCGGAAATCACGAAGCCCCATTCGGGAATGCTGTAGAACGCGTACAGGGCGCCGATCACGCCGACGTAGGCCACGTACAGGCCGGGACGCGAACCGCCGTCGACGCGGGCCAGCAGGGCCGTGCGGGCCACGCGGGTGAACGAATCGGGATTCGGCGGCGCCGGCGGCACGTGCACGTATTTTTTCGCGCCCATCCAGAAGACGATGGTGGCGGCCAGCATCATCAGGCCGGGGATGCCGAAGGCGATCGACGGGCCGAAGTCGCGCAGGAACATCGGCATCAGCAGCGAGGCGAAGAAGGAGCCGAAGTTGATGATCCAGTAGAACAGGTCGAAGACCAGCTTGGCCTTGTGCTTGTTGGTCTGGTCGAACTGGTCGCCGACGAACGAGGCGACCAGGGGCTTGATGCCGCCGGAACCGAAGGCGATCAGGAACAGGCCGAAATAGAAGCCGTTGACGCTGTTTTCAAACAGGGCCAGGCAGGCATGGCCCGCGCAATACACAAGGCTGAGCCAGAAGATGGTGTTGTACTTGCCGAAGAAGCGGTCGGCCAGCCAGCCGCCCAGCAGCGGGAAGAAATACACGCCGATGACGAAGGTATGGAACACGTGCTTGGCTTCGCCCGTGCGCTGGTCGATCGGGATCATCAGCAGCAGGGTGCTGATGAGGAATGGCGTCAGGATGTTGCGCATGCCATAAAAGCTGAAGCGTTCGCAGCCCTCGTTGGCGATGATGTACGGTATTTGCCGCGGCATTTTGCCCGTGGCGGTTTGTGTCTCGGCCGATGACATTGGCTCTCCCCCAAGTTTTTTTTGTAAGCCGCGATGCTAAGGCCTGCCGCGTTTGCTTGCAACAGAAAAAACGGCCTGTCCGCTATTTCGCAGGGATTTGTAAGGTATTGATTTTCATAAAGACATTACTTTCGGCACTTGCACTTGCACTTGCACTTGCACTGGCACGAGCGGGGCGGGGCAGCAACAGCTGCATTTGCAGCATGCCATCCGCTGCGGGGCTGTCCGCCAGGGTAAATCCGCAGCCCAGGTACAGGCTCAATGCCGCGTGGTTGTCCTGCGCCACGGCCAGGCGCACGCGGCCCAGTTCGGGAATGGCGCAGGCATGGGCGATGGCGGCCTGCACCAACTGCCGTCCCGCGCCATGCCCGCGTGCCTGCGGCGCCACGTACACGCCCCACAGGCTGGCCTTGTCATGCACGACGGCGATCGGTTCGCGGCGCAGGCCGGCCATGGCGATCAATTGTTCCTCGTGGAAGGCGCCAAATATTATTTGGTGGGAAGAGGCGCGTAAGCGCTGGGCTATCTGTGCCAGCGGCAAGCCGCTTTCCGCCGCGTACGTGGTGCAGAAGGCGGCGGGCAGTTCGGCGATGCCGGCCAGGCGCAGCGCGCGGTAGGCGGGCGCGTCGTCTGGCGCGAGGGGGCGGATGGTGATGGCGGGCATGTGGGCGAGTATCGGGCTTTGATGCCAGAAAGTAAACCTTGCCGTCCAGCGCCGCCATCCTTAAGATCTGCCGCATGAAACCTGTACCGAGCCCTTCCCCTGATATGTCCGCTGGCGCGGCTCTGACGCCGGCGCGCGAGCGCGCGATGCTGTGGCTACTTGCGCTGACGCAATTTACCGTCATCATGGATTTCATGGTGATGATGCCGCTGGCGCCCCAGCTGATGCAGGCCTTCCACATCGGCCCGGCTGCCGTCTCGGGCGCCGTCTCGGCCTACGCCTGGTGCGCGGGACTATCCGGCTTGCTGGCAGCCACGTATATCGACCGCTTCGACCGCAAGAAGCTGCTGTTGACCATGTTTTGCCTGTTCACCGTGTCGAACCTCGCTTGCGCGCTGGCGCCGAACTTCCATGTGCTGCTGTGGTCGCGCGCCTTTGCGGGGCTGACGGGCGGCGTGCTGGGCGCCATCGTCATGGCCATCATCGGCGACGTGATTCCCGCCGAGCGGCGCGGCGCGGCCACGGGCGTCGTCATGACCTCGTTTGCCATGGCGGCCGTGGGCGGCGTGCCCATCGGCGTGGTGCTGGCCGCGCACTTTGGCTGGGCTTCGCCGTTTTTCCTGCTGGTCGCGCTGTCGCTGCTGGTCTGGCTGGGCGCGGCGCGCGTGCTGCCATCGCTGACGGCGCACATGGGCGCCGCTGCCACGCCGCTGCGCCAGGTGCTGCCGAACCTGCTGGCGCTGTTCCGGGAACGGCGCCACCTGCAAGCGTTTTCCTTGTCCATTGTCAATATGACGGCCGGCATGCTGGTCATTCCCTTCATTTCGCCCGTGCTGGTGGGCAATATGGGGCTGGCGCCGGCCGACGTCACCTGGGTCTACCTGGCGGGCGGCTGCGCCACGATCTTCACGGCGCGCCTGATCGGCCGCTGGGCGGACCGGGCCGGCAAGCAGCAGGTGTACCGCTGGGTGTCCTTGCTGTCGATCGCGCCGCTGCTGTTCATGACGCACTTGCCCCAGCTGCCGCTGCTGGCGCTGATGCTGGCGTTTCCCTTCTTTATGGCCCTCGTCTCGGGCCGCATGGTACCGCTGCAGGCGCTGCTGACGACGATACCGGAACCGCACAAGCGGGGCGCGTTTCTCAGCGCCAATTCAGCCCTGCAAAGTTTTGGCAGCGGCCTGGGCGCCTGGCTGGGCGGCCTGACCCTGCAGACGGATGCGGCCGGCCACATCAGCGGCTATGGCATCAATGGCTGGCTGGCGGCGGGCTTGTCGCTGTGGACGGTGTGGTGGGTGGCGCGCGTGCGCGGCGCGGCGCCGCAGGGGGCCCCGCGTAGGTAGTTATTGGGTGGCGATGCGCTGCATGGGCGCATTGTCCTTGCGCCATTGCTCCAGGCTGATCAGCTCACCGCTGACGACGTCGTCGACGAGGATGCGCTTGCCATCCTGGGAAACGACGAAACTCTCCCAGCGGTGCGCCGCATCCGGCGTGTTTTCCACGAAGTTCAGGTCATAGTAGGGCTTGCCATCGATGAGGCGCGCATCGGGCGACGTTTCCATCACGGCGCCGTGGGCGCGGCCGCCGGACGCCTTTTCGATATGCGCCGACCAGGCCTTGATCTCCGGCAATGCCATCAGCGCATCGACGGCGCGCGCGCTCTGCTCCGGCGCCGGGCTGCTGGCGGCCGGGGTATTGGTGCCGTGCGGTGCGGCCTGCTGGTGCAGGTAGAAAGCGCCGAGCCCGGCGGCCAGCAAGCCGGCCAGGATGCCGGCGATGATGGTGGTTTTGGAAGAAGAGGCGCGTGGCTGCATGATGGTGGCGTGAGAAAGAGGGACGATGGCGGCCATGCTAAAGCAAAACGTGCAGGCGGGCAATCGTTGAAATTTCTAAAAAGCAAGACGAAAAAAAGCCACCTTCCGTAGAAGATGGCTCTCGGGGCTGCCGGGCAGGCGCTGGCAGCTTTTGGTCTGCCAGTCCAGTCCCGGCGTATGCGGCCAGTCGCGCCGTCGCCTGCGCGACCGGCCGCCGGACATTACATCATGCCGTCCATGCCGCCCATGCCGCCCATACCACCCATGCCGCCGCCCATGCCGCCGGCTGCCTTGTCGTCAGCGATTTCGCAGACCATGCAGTCGGTCGTCAGCATCAGCGAAGCGATCGAAGCGGCGTTTTGCAGCGCCGAACGGGTCACTTTAGCTGGGTCCAGGACGCCCATTTCCACCATGTCGCCATACGTGCCGTTGGCAGCGTTGTAGCCGTAGTTGCCCGAGCCAGCCAGTACGGCTGCCACGACGACCGAAGCTTCTTCGCCGGCGTTTTGCACGATCATGCGCAGTGGCTCTTCCATTGCGCGCAGGACGATCTTGATACCAGCGTCTTGATCAGGATTGTCGCCCTTGACCGTGATGTTGGCGCGTGCGCGCAGCAGGGCTACGCCGCCGCCTGGCACGATGCCTTCTTCCACGGCAGCGCGGGTGGCGTGCAGTGCATCTTCAACGCGGGCTTTTTTCTCTTTCATTTCGACTTCGGTGGCTGCGCCAACCTTGATCACGGCAACGCCGCCAGCCAGTTTGGCCACGCGCTCTTGCAGTTTTTCACGGTCGTAGTCCGAGGTCGCTTCTTCGATCTGTACGCGCACTTGTTTCACGCGTGCTTCGATCGAGGCAGCTTCGCCGGCGCCATCGATGACGATGGTGTTTTCCTTGCCCACTTCGATGCGTTTCGCCTGGCCCAGTTCGGCCAGGGTCACTTTTTCCAGGGTCAGGCCGACTTCTTCAGCGATGACCTGGCCGCCGGTCAGGACAGCGATGTCTTCCAGCATGGCTTTGCGGCGGTCGCCGAAGCCAGGTGCTTTCACTGCGCAGGTTTTCAGGATGCCGCGGATGTTGTTCACAACCAGGGTAGCCAGCGCTTCGCCTTCGATGTCTTCCGCGATGATCAGCAGTGGACGGCCAGCTTTGGCGACTTGTTCCAGTACCGGCAGCAGGTCACGGATGTTCGAGATTTTCTTGTCGCACAGCAGGACGAATGGGCTGTCCAGGACGGCAACTTGTTTCTCTGGGTTGTTGATGAAGTATGGCGACAGGTAGCCGCGGTCGAACTGCATGCCTTCAACGATGTCCAGCTCGTCGTTCAGCGACTTGCCGTCTTCTACGGTGATGACGCCTTCTTTGCCGACTTTTTCCATCGCTTCAGCGATACGCTCGCCGATCGAGTAGTCCGAGTTGGCCGAGATCGCGCCAACCTGGGCGATTTCCTTGGTCGTGGTGCAAGGACGGGCGATTTTCGCCAGTTCTTCGACGGTCGCTGCAACAGCTTTGTCGATACCGCGCTTCAGGTCCATCGGGTTCATGCCGGCGGCAACGAACTTCATGCCTTCGCGCACGATGGCTTGTGCCAGCACGGTGGCGGTGGTGGTGCCGTCGCCGGCGTTGTCGCTGGTGCGGGAAGCAACTTCCTTGACCATTTGCGCGCCCATGTTCATGAGCTTGTCTTTGAGTTCAACTTCTTTCGCTACCGAAACACCATCCTTGGTGACGGTAGGGGCGCCGAACGAGCGCTCCAGGACCACGTTGCGGCCTTTCGGGCCCAGCGTTACTTTGACTGCGTTGGCGAGGATGTTGACGCCTTCGACCATCTTGGCGCGCGCTGCGTCGCCGAATACTACTTCTTTAGCTGCCATGTTCAATTCTCCTGAGTTTCGGGATGTATCTGTCTACAACGTGGAAACAATTACTTGACGACGATCGCCATGATGTCTTCTTCGCGCATGACCAGCAGCTCATCGCCGTCAACTTTGACGGTTTGGCCGGCGTACTTGCCGAACAGGACGCGGTCGCCCACTTTGACATCCAGAGGACGGACTTTGCCGTCGTCGAGAATCTTGCCATTGCCTACGGCAAGGACTTCGCCTTGATCCGGTTTTTCAGCAGCTGCATCAGGAATGATGAGGCCGGACGCAGTCTTGGTTTCCTGGTCGAGGCGTTTGACGATGACGCGATCGTTCAATGGGCGCAGATTCATACAAAACTCCTTAAAGTTCAATGGATAAGTGTTGCTAAATGAATACATGCCTGGCACAGCGCCAGGCGTGCTTTCAGTGACCGCCGTTGAAAGCAGCCCGCAACGGTCAAGCAAACCCCATGTCATCCTGTCCTTGCCTGTCTCCGGCAGTGGTGCATCGCGGCGTCGCCCGCCGCGTAGCGTTCCCTGCAGTGGTCTGGCAAGCACCATCAGTCCTGAGGATTGCTACGAAAGAGTTTGTTAGCACTCTCTACTAACGAGTGCTAATTATAGGGACGGTAGGGGGCTTATTCAAGGGCTTATTCTCCGGGAAGATATGCATAGACGTTCTGTGCAGCCTGCATTTACGCAGGGTTTGCGCAAACGCAAGCCTTGTTCCCGGGCGTCAGCAACAGGCGCGACTCTAGCATGGCCGCCAGGGGAGGGGCGTTCCTTTACGCACAGGAAACAGAGTTTTGCTATGGAATTTGATAAGATGATTGCAATTGCATATCAATATCCCTCTTCGCGCCAGAAAGCACGCCATGCCATTGACTTATTCCCGTCCCGCCCTGCGCCTGCTCGGTGCCGCCCTCGTCGGCCTCGCCTGCCTGGGCAATGCCGCCGCGCAAACGCCCACCATTCTCGACGAGATCACCGTGGCCACCCTGACGCCGCTGGAAAAGGACATGCTGCTCAACGAGCTGTTCAATGACCTCAACAAGGATGACGACGACCAGGAAGCGCACGTGTGGGACAACGGCGGCGACCGTGGCGCGCTGGTGAAAGTCACGTATAACTTCAGCAACTCCGGCATGACGGAACACAGCCTGAAGGCGCACGTCTGCCGCGACCTGAAATTCGTCGTCACGGCGGGCGACAAGTCGCAAGACCTGAGCCGCCGCACCTGTTCGCAGAACAGCGGACGCTGGGATGTGCAGGGCAAGGACCCGGCGCCCGTCGCGTATCCGCCTTTCCTGTCCGACGTCACCATCGCCAGGCTGAATGCGAAGGAACAGAAATCCTTGCTGACGGCCGCCGTGCGTACCTTGAAAGATGAAGAGGATGGCAAGACGCGCCAGTGGAGCAACAAAGGCTTGGGCAATGCGGCGCCGCTGGCAGTGCGCCTGACGCCCTCGGGGACGGACGCCAAACCTGGCAGCTACCACCGTACTTGCCGCGACTTGACGATGGTGCTTGACGGCAAGGGCGGACAACAGACGCTGGTGCGCCGCTCTTGCGAAAACCGCTATGGCGGTCTCGATATCGAACCCGATTACGTCGACGAGTAAAACGCTGCCATCGCGGCGCCGGCGGATGCGTGCAGATGGCGAAAAGCGCCGGAAAAAGTGTGTATTGTCCGCCAACTGCCCTGCATTGATGTAAATATGTGTGACAGCGGCGTGATTCGATTGACGCCCATGGAGCGTCCGCCCTATAGTGGCGGGATGATTTCCGAATTCAACGAATTATCCGACAAAATAGGCCTGCTGGCCGAAATGACCCATGCGCTGCGCCGTGAAAACGCGCAATTGCGCAAGGACAATGCCGCGCTGGCCGCCGAGAATGCCCTGTATGTGCAACGCATGCGCGAGGCGCAGGAGCGCGTGGAAGCGTTGCTGGAAAAAATTCCCGAACTGGTGCAAGCTGGCCTGGAGCAAGCTGCTTCGGAAGCGGGCGCTTATATTGCCGAGAACGAGAAGGAAGCGTAATGCCGCGTGTCGATGTCAATATCATGGGCCAGTCCTACAGCATGGTGTGCCGCGACGGCGAAGAGCGCGCGCTGCGCGAAGCGGCGATCTATCTCGATAGCAAAATGAAAGCCATCCGCGACGCGGGCAAGGTCAAGGGCAACGACCGCATCGCCGTGCTGGCCGCCCTGGGCGTGGCTGCGGAATTCCTCTCCGTAAAATCGCCGCAAGGTCCGCTGTCGGAATTGACGATACTGGAAGTGAAGCAAAAGATCTCGGCCATGCACACGGTTCTGGACAGCGCACTGACGCCCCAGGAAAACCTTTTTTAAGCGGACACGCTACGATTTGTCTTTGCGATGCGCGATCAAAGGAGTAAACTTGGGTCTACCCTGCGGTGTTCGCGATTGCCATATATTCCTTGAACCATTTATGCGCATCGGTTGCGAATTTTGTTTGATGGGAGTGAGCGTCGCTCGTTCGACGAACCCGAAATTGAACTAACGTGACCACCTTGAACCGTTTGGTTCGGGATGCCGGCATAGCGGCACAGGCGGGGCCCAATTCGCAGTACCTTGTAGTACAACTGAAAACGGTTGCCGCATCATGCGCAACCGTTTTTTTACGCCTGTCGCTTTGATACGGAGTCTGCATGAAACAATACTGGCTGATGAAATCCGAACCCGATGAAGTGAGCATCGATGACCTGATGGCGGCGCCCGCGCACACCTTGCCCTGGTTTGGCGTGCGCAACTACCAGGCGCGCAACTTCATGCGCGACGGCATGCGCCCTGGCGATGGCGTGCTGTTCTATCATTCGAGTTGCCCGCAGCCGGGCGTGGCGGGCGTGGCCGAAGTGGCCAGCGGCGCCTATCCCGATCACAGCCAGTTTGAAGAAGGTGGAAAGTATTTCGACCCGAAAGCCACGCCTGAACAGCCGCGCTGGATCAGCGTCGACGTGCGGGGCCTGAAAAAGACGGCGCTGCTGCCCCTGTCCGAGATGCGCCAGATGCCGGAACTGGAAGACATGCTGCTGCTCAAGAAGGGCAGCCGCCTGTCCATCACGCCTGTGACGCCGGCGCAATGGAAAGTGATTACAAGCAAGCTACAGGCTTGACTGCTCCTCAGGCCGGGCGGGCCTTGGTGGGCGGCGTGCCCATCACCTGGCTTTTATATGCCCACACGAGCAGCGCGATGGCGCCGACGATCATCGGCAGGGACAGCATCTGGCCCGAGGTGATCGGCACGCCCAGCCACACGACTTCCCAGTCCGGCGTGCGGAAGTATTCCGTGAAGAAGCGCGCGCAGCCGTACAAGAGGGTGAACATGGCACCCACGGCCATGCGCGGGCGTTGCTTGCGCGCATATAGCCACAGGATGATGAACACTAAAATGCCGTCGACCAGCATCTGGTAGATCGGCGACGGGTGCACGGGATACGGAATGCCCGGCCACTGCATGGCCCACGGCAGGGTTTCCGGGGCGATGCGGCCAGGCAGTTCGGCATTGATGAAGTTGCCCAGGCGGCCGGCCGCGTAGCCGAGCGGCACCAGCGGGGCGATGAAGTCGAGCACGTCGAACAGGTTGCGGCCCGCCTTGCGGCTCCACAGGTACATGGCCAGGATGACGCCGAGGAAGCCGCCATGGAAGGACATGCCGCCATGCCAGACCATGAAGATCTCCAGCGGGTTCTGCATGAAGTATTCGGGACGGTAGAACAGCACTTCGCCCAGGCGCCCGCCGATCACCACGCCCAGCATGCCGTAGAACAGCATGTCGTCGAGGTCTTCCTTCTTCCAGCCCAGCACGGCGATATGCGGCTGCCTGATGCGCACGCGGCCCAGGATAATGAACAGGGCGAAGGCCAGCACATACATCAGGCCGTACCAGTGCACGGCGAGCGGGCCGATCTGGATTGCTATCGGGTCGGGCATCGGGTGTATCAGCATGGATTTCTTTCTTTGTTTAAAGCCAAGGTTGCGTAGTATGGGGGCGCTTGCGGTTTTTTGCCTTAGCGGCCACTTAATTTAATCGGCGGCTGCGCCGATCTGCTTGCGCAGCAGCGCCAAAAAGCCTTGCAGCACGGCGGACGGATTGTCGCGGCGCCAGGCCAGGCCCGTTTCCACCAGCGGCGTAGCATCCTGCAGCGGCCTGTATTCTACGCCCGGGCGCATCAGATTCGATACCGATTGTGGCACAAGCGCGATGCCCATGCCAGCCGAGACGAGGCTGACGATGGTTTGCATCTGGATCGCTTCCTGGCCGATCATGGGCGTCACGCCGGCCGCGCGGAACACGCCGAGGATGGCGTCGTGCAGGGCGGGCGAGATCGCGCGCGGGAAAATGATCAGGGGCAGGGGCGGCACGTCGCGCAGGCGCACGGGCCCCGGCGTATTCAATATGGCGAGGCCGGACGGCGCGGCCAGCACCAGCGGCTCGGCCAGCACGGGCAGGTAATCGAGCGCCTCTTTCGCCTTCTCGGGCAGGGGCGGGATCAGCAGGCCCGCATCCGTGCGTCCGGCCAGCAGTTCCTCCAGCTGCAGATCCGAGGTGGCTTCCTGCAGCTGGATCTGCACCTGCGGATAGGCCGTCTGGTAGGCGCGCAGCAAGGGCGGCAGCACGCTGTAGTCGGCCGAGGAGACAAACGCCAGGCTCAGACGCCCCGCCTCGCCCTGCGCGGCCCGCCGCACCAGCGCGGGCAAATCGAGCGCCTGCGCCAGCATCCGGCGCGCCTCGGGCAGCAGGGCGCTGCCGGCCGGCGTCAGCTGCACTTCGCGGCGCGTGCGCACGAACAGGGGCGCGCCCAGCAATTCTTCCAGCGCCATGATGGTTTGCGACAGGGGCGGCTGCGTCATGTGCAGGCGCGCGGCGGCGCGGCCGAAGTGCAATTCTTCGGCGACGGTGACAAAGTAGCGCAGCTGGCGCAGTTCGAGGTTCATATGCGTTTCCATGCGGATTGAATGCTGTGATATGTAAAACGACTCACAGGCACGTGCATCATATATTTGACAGTGGCGCGCGCGCAAGGCAATCTGGCGTACCCCCACTGCATGCAGGGTTTTGCTGGAAATCCGCGCAGTCAGGCATCAATCATCCTTGGAAGGACCCCATCATGCCGCAATACCGCTCCCGCACCACCACCCACGGCCGCAACATGGCTGGCGCCCGCGCCCTGTGGCGCGCCACCGGCATGAAGGATGGCGACTTCGACAAGCCGATCATCGCCGTCGTCAACTCATTTACCCAGTTCGTGCCCGGTCACGTGCATCTGAAGGACCTGGGACAGATGGTGGCGCGCGAAATCGAGGCGGCCGGCGGCGTGGCCAAGGAATTCAACACCATCGCCGTCGATGACGGCATCGCCATGGGCCACGGCGGCATGCTGTATTCGCTGCCCTCGCGCGACCTGATCGCCGACTCCGTCGAATACATGGTCAACGCCCACTGCGCCGACGCCATGGTGTGCATCTCGAACTGCGACAAGATCACGCCGGGCATGCTGATGGCCGCCATGCGCATCAATATCCCCGTCGTGTTTATTTCCGGCGGGCCGATGGAAGCGGGCAAGGTCGTCAAGGTGGTCAACGGCACGCAAAAGATCATCAAGCTGGACCTGGTCGACGCCATGATCAAGGCCGGCGACAGCACCGTCTCCGACGCCGACGTGGCGGAAATCGAACGTTCCGCCTGCCCCACCTGCGGCTCGTGCTCCGGCATGTTCACGGCCAACTCGATGAACTGCCTGACGGAAGCGCTGGGCCTGGCCCTGCCCGGCAACGGCACGATTCTGGCCACGCACTCGGACCGCCAGCAGCTGTTCCTGCGCGCGGGCCGTTTGATCGTGGAACTGGCCAAGCGCCACTACGAGCAGGACGATTACTCGGTGCTGCCACGCTCGATCGCCACCAAGGCGGCGTTTGAAAACGCCATGGCGCTCGACGTTTCCATGGGCGGCTCGACGAATACCGTGCTGCACCTGCTGGCCGCCGCGCACGAGGCGGAGGTGGAATTCACGATGGCCGACATCGACCGCATCTCGCGCAAGGTGCCTTGCCTGTGCAAGGTGGCGCCGATGACGGACAAATACCATATCGAAGACGTGCACCGCGCGGGCGGCATCGTGGGCATCCTGGGCGAACTGGCGCGCGCCGGCTTGCTCAACACGACCCTGCCGACGATCCACGCGCCGACCCTGGCCGACGCCATCGCGCAAAACGACATCATGTGCACGGATAACCCCGCCGTGCATGAACTGTTCCGCGCCGCCCCGGGCGGCGTGCCGACGCAGACGGCGTTTTCGCAGTCCGAGCGCTTCGCTGCCGTCGACACGGACCGCAGCACGGGCTGCATCCGCGACAAGGCCCACGCCTACTCGCAGGATGGCGGCCTGGCCGTCTTGTACGGCAACCTGGCGGAAAAGGGCTGCATCGTCAAGACGGCAGGCGTCGATGAAAGCATTTTGAAATTCTCGGGCAAGGCGCGCGTGTTCGAAAGCCAGGATTCCGCTGTTGAAGCGATTTTGGCCGATACCGTGCACGAAGGCGACGTCGTCATCATTCGCTACGAAGGCCCGAAAGGCGGTCCTGGCATGCAGGAAATGCTGTACCCGACCTCGTACATCAAGTCCAAGGGCCTGGGCAAGGCGTGCGCGCTGTTCACGGACGGGCGCTTCTCGGGCGGTTCCTCGGGCCTGGTGATCGGCCACGCCTCGCCGGAAGCGGCCGAAGGCGGCGCCATCGGCCTGGTGGAAGAGGGCGACTTCATCGACATCGACATCCCCGAGCGCACCATCAACCTGCGCATCACGGATGCTGAGCTGGCCGCGCGCCGCGCCGCCATGGAAGCGAAGGGCGACGCGGCCTGGCTGCCCGTCAACCGCGAGCGCTACGTGTCGCAGGCGCTGCAGGCGTATGCGGCGCTGACGACGTCGGCCGACCGGGGCGCCGTGCGCGACTTGTCGCAATTGAAGAAGCAGAAACGCTGATCTGTTGCGCCGGTACGACGGCCGGCCCCGTTTGACGATGCGGGGCCGTTCGTCGTTACATCGCCTTACAAACAACATGGTCATGGGCGCGCAGATGGGGCAGAATAGGACTGCCTTCTGACGACATTGCGTTACTACATTGAAACGCTTGATCTGGGCTCGTGGTGCATCTGCGGAAACACAGTAAAATGCCGCAGGAAGTAACTTTGGAGAAAAGACAATGAAACGTTTTATGTTGGTGAGTGTATTGGCCGTATCGGCTCTGGCATCGCAAGCAGCGTTGGCCAATCCGGATCTGGCGAAAGCCAAAAACTGCATGGCATGCCACGCGGTGAGCACGAAACTGGTGGGTCCCGCGTATAAGGACGTGGCGGCCAAGTACGCCGGTCAGAAAGACGCGGAAGCCAAGCTCGTGGCGAAAGTCATGAAGGGCGGTTCCGGCACCTGGGGCGCGATCCCGATGCCAGCCAACCCGCAAGTGAGCGAGGCGGAAGCCCGCACCCTGGTCAAATGGGTGCTGGCACAGAAATAATCTGTGCCGCAGTATCTGCAATCAGCGCGCCGGCAATCCCGGCGCGTTTTTTTTGCCCGCTGCCTTATGCAGATTGCCCATGCCCTCCAGTGTCGCCCGCACCGCTTCGTCGAGCGGCGTATGCGGCTCCTGGCCCAGCACGGCCTGCAGCCGCGCATTGTCCATGGATAGAGGCGTTTGCCACAGGTAGCGCATCTCGCGCATTTCGCGCAGGGTCGCCACGAACGGCGATGCCAGCGTCACCAGCCACCACGGGAAGCGCCGGATGGCGGGCGCGGTTCCTGTCGCCTGTTCCACCACGCGGGCGATCGCGCCCGTCATTTGCCGGCCGTCGCGGTCCCAGTGGCCGGCCATGTGAAAGCGCGCAAATGGGGGCAAGGTGGCGCGGACATCCAGCAATTGCAGCATCGTGCGCGCCACGTCGGGCAGGTAGGACCATTGGTGGCCCACGCCGGGCGCGCCCGGATACAGCACGCTGCGCACGCTCTGGCCCGGTTTCACGAGACCCTGCGAAAACCAGTTATTGCCGGCGCGGGGGCCGAAGAAGTCGCCGGCGCGCACGATCAGCACGCGCGCGCCCTGCGTGCTGGCCCGTTCCAGCCGTGCTTCCAGTTCCACGCGGATGGCGCCCTTGCGCGTGAGCGGATGTTGCGGCGCGTCTTCAGCCAGTAAGTCGTCCGGCGCGGGAAAGGCGTCGGGGCCAAAGTTGTAGACGGTGCCGGGCAGCACGATGGTGGCGCCTTCGGCGATGGCCGCGGCAATCGTGTTGTCGAGCATGGGGAGCACCAGCCGGCCCCAGTGGCGGTAGCCGGGCGGGTTGACGGCGTGCACGATGACGGCGCAGCCTTGCGCGGCGGCCAGCACGTCCGTGCGCGACAGCGCATCGCCGCGCAGCCATTCGATGTTATCTCGCCGTGGCGATGGCGTTTCTCCCCGCGTCAGGGCGCGCACCTGCCAGCCCGCCGCCAATAGCTGGCGCACCATCTCGCCGCCGATACCGCCCGTGGCGCCCAGTACCAATGCCGTGTTTTTCGTGTTCTCCATCCTGACCTCCGTGTGGTTGATGGTGCCAGTATCTGCCGCGCAGGGTTAATTGGGAATTGACGAGCATCGAGTACAGACTATACATTTATGTATGACTACCGCCATTCCCTGGGAATACTACCGTTCGCTGCTGGCCGTGCTGAAGCACGGCTCCCTGTCCGGCGCGGCCCGTGCGCTGGGCATCACGCAGCCCACCGCCGGCCGGCATATCGCCGCGCTTGAGCAGGCGCTGGGCGCGACCCTGTTTACGCGCTCCCAGCAGGGTTTGCTGCCCACGGAAGTGGCCCTGGCGTTGCGGCCCCATGCGGAAACCATGGAACACACGGCGGCCCTGATGCAGCGGGCGGCCAGCAGCCAGGGGCAGGGCGTGGCTGGCGTCGTGCGCATCGCGGCCAGCGAAGTGGTGGGCGTGGAAGTGCTGCCGCCGATATTGGCCCGCCTGCGCGCGCGCCATCCGGGCCTGGTCATTGAATTGGTATTGAGCAACAAGGTGCAGGATTTGCTGCGCCGGGAAGCGGATATCGCCGTGCGCATGCTGCGTCCGCGCCAGGAGCAACTGGTGGCGCGCAAGGTGGGCGAGATCGAGCTGGGCCTGCATGCGCACGCGGATTACCTGGCGAGCCATGGCACGCCGGCGGGATTGCTTGATCTGGCGCAACACGCCGTCATCGGCTACGACGAGGCAAGCCCGTTCGTGCGCAACGCGGGTGCGGCCTTCCAGGGTTTTTCGCGGGACAACTTTGCCTGGCGCAGCGACAGCGACCTGGCGCAACTGGCATTGATCCGCGCGGGCGCCGGCATCGGCGTGTGCCAGGCGAGGGTGGCGGCGCGCGATCCGGCCCTGCGGCGCGTGTTGCCGCAGGCGTTTTCGCTGCCGATGGAAACCTGGGTCACCATGCATGAAGACTTGCGCGGCAGCCTGCGCTGCCGCGCCACCTTCGACGCGCTGGCCGAAGGTTTACTGGCTTACGTGGCCGGGCAGCCGCTTACTTGACGACTTCCATCTTGGTTTTCTTGCCATCCCGATACGTGAACAGGGTCAGCGCGCCATCCTTGATGTCGCCGTTGGCGTCGAACGAGATCGGCCCCGTCACGCCCTGGTAGTGCACCTTGGCCAGGAATGGCAGGTAGACGGACGGTTTCGACGATTTGGCATCCTGCATGGCGGTGGCCATGGTCATCACGGCATCGTAAACGTACGGCGCGTACAGCTGCACTTCCATATTGTATTTCTGCTTGTAGCGGGCGCGGAAATCGTCCATGCCTTTTTGCTGCGCGCCCGTCACGCCGCCCGCTTCCGCGCAGGTGACCATGTCTTCGCCCACGGCGTCGCCCGCCAGCTTGCCCAGCGGTTCCGTGCACAGGCCGTCGCCGCCCATGAACTTGGCCTTGATGCCCAGCGCCTTCATCTGGCGCAGCATGGGGCCGCCCACGGAATCCATGCCGCCAAAGAAGATCAGGTCGGGATTTTTCGACTTGATGCTGGTCAAAATGGCATTGAAGTCCGTCGCGTTGGCATTGGTAAATTCCTTGCCGACGATTTGCACGCCAGGTGCCGCCTTCTTGGCGCCCTTGACGAACTGTTCCGCCACGCCCTGGCCGTAGGCCGTGCGGTCGTCGATGACGGCGATTTTCTTCGCTTGCAGCTTGCCGACGGCATACGCGCCCAACGTTCCCCCCAGCTTGTTGTCATTGGCCACCACGCGGAAGGCTGTGTTGAATTTTTGCTGGGTATAGGTCGGGTTGGTGGCGGCCGGCGAAATCTGCGGAATGCCGGCATTGAAGTAAATGCGCGAGGCGGGAATCGTCGTGCCCGAGTTCAGGTGGCCGACGACGCCGTTGACCTTGGCGTCGACGAGCTTTTGCGCCACGGCCGTGCCCTGCTTGGGATCGGCCGCGTCATCTTCGGGCACCAGCACGAATTTGACGGCTTTGCCGTCGATCTTGAAGCCTTTGGCGTTCAAATCCTCGATCGCCATCTTGGCCGCATTCTCATTATCCTTGCCCAGGTGGGAGCTGGCGCCAGAGACCGGGGCGACGTGGCCGATCTTGATGATTTCCTGTGCGCCCGCGTGGCCGGCAAAGGCGAGGGCGAGGGCGAGAGGAAGGACTTTGGTCTTGAGCAGCATAAACATTCTCCAATGGATAAAGATACGGCGGCGTCTCGTGAAAAACCGCTTCGACAGGCGGTGCGTGTGAAGAAAGGTACAACAAAAAACAGGCGGCGCAAAGCCGCATTTCGGCCTTTTTACATTTTGTCGCAACAATCACCAAAGTGAGGCGCGATGCACCGATTTCGCAGGCGCGAGCGCACCAAAGAATGGCATTGGGAGAAGGAATAGGGTAGATCGGGTAGGTCGGGTTAGCGCGCAGCGCGTAACCCGACTGCTCAGGGCTATGCGGGAGGGTGCAGGTGACCTAATTCATGGCTGACCGCATGCGCCACGATCTGTTCCAGCGATTGCTGCAAGTCTTCGCGCAGGGCGCCGCGCATGCCGATCAGGGCGTTTTGCAGGGCCGTCTGCAGGACGTGGGCGATGCGCTCTTCCAGCAGATGGTCGATCTTGCCCTGTACTTGATGCAGGATGCGCTGCGTGAGCCGCTGTTCGATGGCGTCCCAGTCGGGCTGCACGACGCTTGGCGGCAATGCCGGCGCTTCTTCGAAAGCAGGCGCAGCAGGTGCGACGGGCGCCACCTCCGGCCCCAGCAGCACTTCCGTCAGCAGGGGGATGCCCTGGTCGAATGGCGGCTGGTTCATGCTTTACCCGCGACGAAGTGCGTGGGCTGCACGTCTTGCTGCCGGTAGTGCAGGAAGCGCTGGCGGCCCGCCTGCGCATCCTGTTCATCCATGGAAACGATTTCGAACACGCGCTGGAAATCGGCGTAATTGGCGGGCGGCAACTGCGACAGGTTGACGAGGATATCGTGGTGCGGCAGCTCGGCGGCCGCGTCATCGGTCAGGATGATGGGCGTTTGCGCCGCCAGCGGGTCGCCGGCCAGCACGTGCGGCAGGAAATCCGTGGCGGAAATGGTCCACATGGCGCAGTTCAAGGCGTCGAGCTGGGCGCCGTCTTGCGCCAGCACGACGACCTTGTTGCCGGCCATGTAGGCCTTGCGCACCAGGCGGCAGGCATACGCCAGCTTGTCGGGCACATTCGTATGAAAATTGACACGCGTCATGACATCCCTCAGGCTGCCATGCCGCTGTGGCGCAGCAGGGCGTCGATCGACGGCTCGCGGCCGCGGAAGGCCGTGAACGATTCCAGCGCGGGGCGCGAGCCGCCGACGGACAGAATTTCCTGCAGGTAACGCTTGCCTGCCGCCGTCGTGGCGGCCGGCCCCAGCGCCCTGGCTTCTTCAAACGCCGCATAGGCGTCGGCGGACAGCACCTCGGCCCATTTGTAGCTGTAGTAGCCAGCCGCGTAGCCGCCGGAGAAGATATGCCCGAAGGAATTCTGGAAGCGGTTGAACGGGGGCGGGATGATCAGCGCGAACTTGGCGCGCACGCCGTCGATCAGCTGCTGCACGGTCTGGCCCGTGCCGGCATCGTAGTCATAGTGCAGATGCATGTCGAGCAAGGAGAACTCCACCTGGCGCAGGGTTTGCAGGCCGGACTGGAAATTCTTGGCGGCCAGCATCTTGTCGTACAGGGCGCGGGGCAGCGGCTCGCCCGTGACGGCATGCGCCGTCATGTGTTCGAGCACTTCCCATTCCCAGCAGAAATTTTCCATGAATTGCGACGGCAGTTCCACGGCATCCCATTCGACGCCGGCAATGCCCGACACGCCCAGCTCGTCGACGACGGTCAGCATATGGTGCAAGCCATGGCCGAACTCGTGGAACAGGGTGATCACTTCATCGTGGGTGAACAGCGCCGGCTGGGCCTGGCCATCGACCACGGCTGGCTGCGTGAAATTGCAGGTCAGATAGGCGATCGGCGTTTGCACGTGCTGTGCGTCGGCGCGGCGGCCGCGCGCATCGTCCATCCAGGCGCCGCCGCTCTTGCCGGCGCGCGCATACAGGTCCAGGTAGAACTGGCCGACCAGCTGGCCGTCGCGCTCGATGCGGTAAAAACGCACGTCCGGGTGCCAGACGGGCGCCGTATCGGGCTTGATCTCGACCGCGAACAGGTTCTGGATCTGGCGGAACAAGCCGTCGATCACCTTGTGTTCAGGGAAATACTGTTTGACTTCCTGGGCCGAGAACGCGTAGCGGCGTTCCTGCAGCTTTTCGGAGGCGTACGGCACGTCCCACGCCTGCAGCTCGTCCAGGCCCAGCTCTTCCTTGGCGAATTGTTTCAGTTCTGATAAGTCCTTCTCGGCGAACGGACGCGCGCGCTTGGCCAGGTCTTCCAGGAAGGCGATGACTTGCGCCGGCGAGGTGGCCATCTTGGAGACGAGCGACACTTCGGCGAAATTGGCGTAGCCGAGCAATTGTGCCTCTTCGTTGCGCAGACGCAACAAGGTAACGATGTTCCGGGTATTGTCCCAGTCTTCTTTCTTGCTGAAGACCTCGCCCTGGTCCGACGCCTTGGTGGCGTTGGCGCGGTAGATGGTTTCGCGCAGCGCGCGCTTGTCGGCAAACTGCAGGATCGGGTAATACGACGGGAAGTGCAGCGAGAATTCGTACCCTTGCTTGCCGGCTTTTTCGGCGGCGGCGCGCGCGGCCGCCTTCACGTCGTCGGGCAAGCCGGCCAGGTCGCTTTCGTTCTCGACCAGCAACTTATAGTCATTCGTGGCGTCGAGCACGTTTTCGGAAAAACGCGTACCGACGGCCGCATGTTCTTCCTGGATGGCGCCGAAGCGCTCTTTCTTGTCCTCGGGCAACTCGGCGCCGCCCAGGCGGAAGTCGCGCACGGCATTCTCGACGATGCGCTGGCGCGCCGGCGACAGGCTGGCGAAATCGGCGCGGGCCTGCAATTGCTTGTATTTGCCGAAGAGGATTTCGTTCTGGCCCAGCTCGGTCAAGAACTCTGTCACCTTGGGCAGGTTGGCATTGTAGGCGGCGCGCAGTTCCGGCGTATCGATCACGCTATTTAAATGGTTGACGATGCTCCAGGCGCGGCCCAGGGTTTCGGCGATCTGGTCCTGGGGCGCGACGAAGTTGTCCCAGCTCACTTCTTCCATGGGCGCTTCCAGCTGCGCCACGGTGGCGCGCGCCTGTTCCAGGAGGGTATCGATGGCGGGCGTGACATGCTCGTGCGTGATCGCGTCGAAGCGTGGCAGGCCGGAAAAATCAAGCAGGGGATTGGTATTCATCGTCGGTTCGTCCATTCTGTCTTCATATATGGAGCGCCTGAAAAACGTTCAGGGCAAGGCGCGGTGCCGAAGGCAGTACGAATAGTACGGCGAGGCACTGCAACGCAGCCATGGACGTTTTCTCAGGTGTTCCTCTTAAATGCGCTCTGCGGCCTCGACGGTATTCATTAATAACATCGTGATCGTCATCGGGCCCACGCCGCCGGGCACGGGCGTGATGTGGGACGCGATTTCTTTCACTCCGGCAAAATCCACGTCGCCGCACAGCTTGCCGTCATCGTCGCGGTTCATGCCCACGTCGATGACGATGGCGCCCGGCTTGACCATGTCGGCCGTCAGGGTGTTGCGGCGGCCGACGGCGGCCACGACCACGTCCGCCTGGCGCGTGTACAGGCCCAGATCCGGGGTCGCACTATGGCAGATGGTGACGGTAGCGTTCGCTTGCAAGAGCAGCAGGGCCATCGGCTTGCCGACCGTGTTGCTGCGGCCGATGACGACGGCGTGCTTGCCGCGCAAGTCCACGCCCGTGCTTTCGATCAGTTTCATGCAGCCGTACGGCGTGCACGGGCGGAAGCCGGGCAAGCCCGTCATCAGTTCGCCGGCGCTCAGGACGGAATAGCCGTCCACGTCTTTCGTCGTGGCGATCGCTTCGATGACCTTGTGCGGGTTGATGTGCTTGGGCAAAGGCATCTGCACGAGGATGCCGTGGATGGCGGGATCCGCGTTCAGGCTGGCGATGCGTGCCAGCAAGTCCGCTTCGGACAGGTCCGCTTCATATTTTTCCAGCACCGAGTGGAAACCCACGTCGCCGCACGCCTTGACCTTGTTGCGGACATATACCTGGCTGGCCGGGTCTTCGCCGACGAGGATCACGGCCAGGCCGGGCTGGGTGCCCTTGGCCGTGAGGGCGGCGGCGCGCGTGGCGATTTCGCTGCGCAGTTTTTGGGAGAGGGCGATTCCGTCGATCAGTTGTGCTGGCATGGTAGGGAGGCTGTGTGGGAGGGAAAAGACAGATTATAAAGCCGGGCGGCGCAAAGGGGCGGTTTTGGCGCCAAGCCGTTATGTTAAAAAGCGGGCCAGAGACGCGGGCCTGAGAAAATGCCGATGGCGGCGTTGCAGCTCCTTGCCGTACTGGCGTACTGTCTGCGTCGCCGCGCCTGGCCCTCGACATTTTTCAGGCCCGCTTGGCCCGGGGAGCCTGTGCGGACGACTGGGGTGTTGATTCCTTTTGCTACTCTGCTCATCCTAATTTCCGCACAGAATTTGCGGCAGTGCAGCATAAATTTCATAGGGTAATTTCACGATATGAAATGCTATATCGTAATTTGAAAAATACTAAATACGCTGTTAGAATCCCCACACTAAACCGACTTAATAGTAAATAATCAGCGAAATACCGTCCGACAGCGATCCGGAAAATCGGGGTGGGGCGTTCACAAAGGAGACTCAACAGATGTCAGCTCAACTGAACCAGGTAACGACACAGATCGGCACCGACCCGGATATGCAGGAAACCAAGGAGTGGCTGGACGCGCTCGAAGCGGTGCTGGAAAATGAAGGTCCGGAACGCGCGCATTACCTGATGGAGCGCATGGTTGACCTGGCCCGCCGCCGCGGCGCCCAGATCCCGTTCTCCAGCACCACCGCCTACGTCAATACCATCCCCACCAAGCAAGAAGCACACTGCCCCGGCAACCTGGAATACGAAGAGCGCCTGCGCTCGTGGATGCGCTGGAACGCCATGGCCATGGTGGTCAAGGCCAACCGCGCCGACGGCGACCTGGGCGGCCACTTGTCCTCGTTCGCTTCGCTGGCGAACATGCTGGGCATCGGTTTCAACCACTTCTGGCACGCGCCGACGGCCGACCACGGCGGCGACCTGCTGTACATCCAGGGCCACTCCTCGCCTGGCGTCTACGCGCGCGCCTTCCTCGAAGGCCGTTTGACGGAAGAGCAAATGCTGAACTTCCGCAAGGAAGTCGACGGCAAGGGCCTGTCTTCGTACCCGCATCCAAAGCTGATGCCTGACTTCTGGCAGTTCCCGACCGTGTCGATGGGCCTGGGCCCGCACATGGCGATCTACCAGGCGCGCTTCCTGAAATACCTGCACGCACGCGGCATCGCCAAGACCGACAACCGTAAAATCTGGGCCTTCTGCGGCGATGGCGAGATGGACGAGCCGGAATCCCTGGGCGCGATCGGCCTGGCCGCGCGCGACATGCTCGACAACCTGGTCATCGTGGTCAACTGCAACCTGCAGCGCCTGGACGGCCCCGTGCGCGGCAACACCAAGATCATCCAGGAACTGGAAGGCGAATTCCGCGGCGCGGGCTGGAACGTCGTCAAGGTCATCTGGGGCCCGGGCTGGGATGCTCTGCTGGCGCAAGACAAGGAAGGCATCCTGCAGCGCGTGATGATGGAAACCGTCGACGGCGAATACCAGAA
This sequence comes from Janthinobacterium sp. GW460-12-1-14-LB5, assembly GCF_059423585.1. Taxonomy (NCBI): domain Bacteria; kingdom Pseudomonadati; phylum Pseudomonadota; class Betaproteobacteria; order Burkholderiales; family Oxalobacteraceae; genus Janthinobacterium; species Janthinobacterium sp. GW460-12-1-14-LB5. Next base: position 24,566 of record NZ_JBWKYD010000028.1, read on the forward strand.
CTACAAGGCGAAAGACGGCGCCTACGTGCGCAAGCACTTCTTCGGCAAGCATCCGAAGCTGCTGGAAATGGTTGCCAACATGACGGACGACGACATCTGGCGCCTGACCCGTGGCGGCCACGATCCGCACAAGATTTACGCTGCATTCAAGATCGCCCAGGAACACAAGGGCCAGCCGACCGTCCTGCTGGTGAAAACCATCAAGGGCTACGGCATGGGCAAGTCCGGCGAAGCGCGCAACACGGCGCACCAGACGAAAAAACTCGACGACGAAGCCATCCGCGAAATGCGCGACCGCTTCTCGCTGCCGATCCCGGACGACAAGCTGGCCGACATCCCGTTCTTCAAGCCAGCCGACGACGCGCCGGAAATGGTCTACCTGCACGAGCGCCGCAAGGCCCTGGGCGGCTACCTGCCGCAGCGCCGCCAGAAGGCGGAAGAAACCCTGCCCGTGCCTGGCCTGGACGCGTTCAAGAACGTGCTGGAAGCGACGCCGGAAGGCCGCGAAATCTCGACCACGCAAGCCTTCGTGCGCGTCATTTCGACCCTGCTGAAAGACCCGAACCTGGGCCAGCGCGTCGTGCCTATCCTGGTCGATGAGTCGCGTACCTTCGGCATGGAAGGCCTGTTCCGCCAGATCGGCATCTACAACCCGAAAGGCCAGTTGTACGAGCCGGTCGACAAAGACCAGGTCATGTACTACCGCGAAGACAAGGCCGGCCAGATCCTGCAAGAAGGCATCAACGAAGCGGGCGGCATGAGCTCGTGGATCGCCGCGGCGACGTCGTATTCGACCAACGACCGCATCATGATCCCGTTCTACACCTTCTACTCGATGTTCGGCTTCCAGCGCATCGGCGACCAGGTGTGGGCTTCGGCCGACATGCGCGCCCGTGGCTTCCTGATGGGCGGCACGGCCGGCCGTACGACGCTGAACGGCGAAGGCTTGCAGCACGAAGATGGCCACAGCCATATCTTCGCCGCGACCATCCCGACCTGCATGCCGTACGACCCGACCTTCAGCCATGAAGTCGCCGTCATCATCCAGGACGGCCTGCGCCGCATGATCGCCAACCAGGAAGATGTGTTCTATTACATCACGATCATGAACGAGAACTACGCCCAGCCAGGCATCAAGCCAGGCCAGGAAGAAGGCATCCTGAAAGGCATGTATAAGTTGCAAGAAGGCAAGGCGGACGCCAAGCTGCGCGTACAGCTGATCGGTTGCGGCACCATCCTGCGCGAATCGATCTTCGCCGCCGAATTGCTGGAAAACGACTGGGGCGTGGCCGCGGACGTGTGGTCGGCGCCGTCGCTGACCCTGGTGGCTCGCGATGGCCAGGATGCCGAACGCTGGAACATGGTCAACCCGTCGAAGCAGCAGCGCGTGCCTTACGTGACGTCGCTGATGCAGGACACGGATGGCCCGATCGTCGCCACGACCGACTACATGCGCGCATTTGCAGAACAGATCCGCGCCTTCATGCCGAAGGGCCGCACCTACAAAGTGCTCGGTACCGATGGCTTTGGCCGCTCGGACAGCCGCGCCAAGCTGCGCGAGTTCTTCGAAGTGAACCGTTATTATGTCACCGTGGCCGCGCTCAAATCGCTGGCTGACGAAGGCAAGATCGACGTGTCGGTGGTGGAGCAGGCGATCGCCAAGTACGGCATCGACGCGAACAAACCGAATCCGGTGACCCAGTAATCGTTGTGCGGACCCGATGATGCCAGGGCGGTGCGAAAGTGCCGCCCTGGCGTGTGTGCGGGTCCATCTGACAAATAAAATAACGGAGCAAGCTATGAGCATTGTGGAAGTCAAAGTCCCGGATATCGGCGATTTCAAGGAAGTCGAGATCATTGAACTGATGGTCAAGCCAGGCGACACGGTCAAGGTCGACCAGTCCCTCATTACCGTCGAATCGGACAAGGCCAGCATGGAAATTCCATCGAGCCACGCCGGTGTCGTCAAGGAATTGAAAGTCAACGTGGGCGACAAGATCGCCGAAGGTTCGCTGGTGCTGCTGCTGGAAGTGGCGGACGACGCCTCGGCCCCGGCGCCAGCTGCCGCCGCCCCGGCACCTGCCGCTGAAGCCGCCCCGGCCGCCGCCCCTGCGGCCGCGCCAGCGCCTGCCGCCCCAGCCGGCGCGCCGGCCCTGGTCGACGTGACCGTGCCCGATATCGGCGACTTCAAGGAAGTCGAAGTCATCGAACTGATGGTCAAGGTGGGCGACGCGATCAAGGTCGACCAGTCGCTGCTGACGGTCGAATCGGACAAGGCCAGCATGGAAATTCCATCGAGCCATGCCGGTATCGTCAAGGAATTGAAAGTCAAGGTCGGCGACAAGGTCGCCAAGGGTAGCCTGGTGCTGGTGGTGGAAACGACCGGTGGCGCTGCCGCTCCTGCCGCTGCACCAGCTGCCGCGCCAGCGCAAGCTGCCGCCGCGCCAGCCGCCGCCGTCGCTTCGGCGCCGGTCGCTGCTGCTGCACCAGCGCCTGCCGCCGCACCTGCAGCGAATGGCAAGCTGGCGCACGCGTCGCCTTCGATCCGCAAGTTCGCGCGCGAACTGGGCGTGGAACTGGCGCTGGTCGGCGGTTCCGGTCCGAAGGGCCGCATCACCCAGGAAGACGTGCAGAACTTCGTCAAGGGCGTGATGTCGGGCGCGGTTGCTGCGCCAAATGCTCCAGTCGCTGCCAAAGGCGGTTCGGGCGTGGGCCTGGATCTGCTGCCATGGCCGTCGCTGGACTTCAGCAAATTCGGCACGACCGAATTGTTGCCGTTGTCGCGCATCAAGAAAATCTCGGGTCCGAATCTGCACCGCAACTGGGTCATGATCCCGCACGTCACGCAGTTCGACGAAGCGGACGTGACCGACCTGGAAGCGTTCCGCGTCGACACCAACGCGGCCAATGCGAAGAACAAGGATGCGGCCAAGCTGACCATGCTGGCATTCGTCATCAAGGCCTCTGTCGCCGCGCTGAAGAAATTCCCCGCGTTTAACGCATCGCTCGACGCCAAGGGCGAAAACCTGATCCTCAAGCAGTACTACAACATCGGCTTCGCGGCCGACACGCCGAATGGCCTGGTGGTACCCGTCATCAAGGGCGCGGACCAGAAGTCGGTCTCGCAAATCGCCCGCGAAATGACGGAACTGTCGCTGCAAGCGCGCGAAGGCAAGCTGAAACCGGCCGACATGCAGGGCGCCAGCTTCACGATCTCGTCCCTGGGCGGCATCGGCGGCACGCACTTCACGCCTATCGTCAATGCGCCGGAAGTGGCCATTCTGGGCCTGTCGAAAGCCTCGATCAAGCCGGTATGGGATGGCAAGGCCTTCCAGCCGCGCCTGATGATGGGCACTTCGCTGTCCTACGACCACCGCGTGGTCGATGGCGCGATGGGCGCGCGATTCTCCGTGTACCTCGGCGAAGTCCTGGCCGACATGCGCAAAATTCTGCTGTAAGGAGCGATTGATGAGCACAGTAGAGGTAAAAGTACCGAATATCGGCGATTTCAAGGAAGTCGAAGTCATCGAACTGATGGTCAAGGTGGGCGACACCATCAAGGTGGACCAGTCCCTGATCACGGTCGAATCGGACAAGGCCAGCATGGAGATCCCGTCGACCCACGCGGGCGTCGTCAAGGAAGTCAAGGTCAAGGTCGGCGACAAGATCGCCGAAGGCAGCGCGCTGCTGGTGGTGGAAGCGGCTGAAGGCGCGGCTGCTGCAGTGCCTGCAGCAGCTCCTGCACCAGCGGCGGCTCCGGCTGCCGCCCCTGCGGCAGCACCAGTTGCCGCCGCCATCCCGGCCGGCAATTACAGCGGCCAGGTCGACATCGACGTCGACATGATGGTATTGGGCGGCGGTCCTGGCGGCTACTCGGCGGCGTTCCGCGCGGCTGACCTGGGCATGTCGACGGTCATCGTCGAGCGCTACGCCACCCTGGGCGGCGTGTGCCTGAACGTGGGCTGCATCCCGTCGAAGGCGCTGCTGCACGTGGCTTCCGTCATCGATGAAACGGCGCACATGTCGAATACGGGCGTGACATTTGCCAAGCCGACCATTGATATCGATCAGGTACGCAAGTACAAGGAAGGTGTAATTTCGAACATGACGGGCGGCCTGGCCGGCATGGCCAAGGCGCGCAAGACGCAAGTCGTCACGGGCGTGGGGCAGTTCCTCTCCGCGAACCACATCGAAGTGACGGCTGGCGACGGTTCGAAAAAAGTCGTACAGTTCAAGCAAGCGATCATCGCCGCCGGTTCGTCCGTGGTGAAGCTGCCCTTCGTGCCGGAAGACCCGCGCATCGTCGATTCGACGGGCGCGCTGGAGTTGCGCCAGATCCCGAAACGCATGCTGGTCATCGGCGGCGGCATCATCGGCCTGGAAATGGCGACCGTTTATTCGACCTTCGGCGCGCGCATCGACGTGGTCGAAATGATGGATGGCCTGATGCAGGGCGCGGACCGCGACGCCGTCAAGGTGTGGCAGAAGTTCAACGAGAAGCGTTTCGACAACATCATGACCAAGACCAAGACGGTCGCCGTCGAGGCGTTGCCGGAAGGCATCAAGGTCACGTTCGAAGCGGCCGAAGCGGGTGCCACGGCGCCAGCGCCGCAAGTCTACGACCTGGTGCTCGTCGCCGTGGGCCGCAGCCCGAACGGCAAGAAGCTGGCGGCCGACAAGGCCGGCGTGCAGGTGACGGACCGCGGCTTCATCAACGTCGACAGCCAGATGCGCACCAACGTGCCGAACATCTTCGCCATCGGCGATCTGGTCGGCCAGCCGATGCTGGCGCACAAGGCCGTGCATGAAGCCCACGTGGCCGCCGAAGCGGCTGCCGGCCAGAAGTCGCATTTCGACGTCAAGGTGATCCCGTCGGTCGCCTACACGGATCCGGAAGTGGCATGGGCCGGCATCACGGAAGACGAAGCGAAAGCCAAGGGCATCAAGGTCGAGAAGGGACACTTCCCGTGGGCCGCTTCCGGCCGCGCCGTGGCCAACGGCCGCGCCGAAGGCTTTACCAAGCTGCTGTTCGACGCTGAAACGCACCGCATCATCGGCGGCACCATCGTCGGCACGCATGCGGGCGACATGATCGGAGAAATCGCCCTGGCCATCGAAATGGGCTGCGACGGCACCGATATCGGCAAGACCATCCACCCGCACCCGACCCTGGGCGAGTCGATTGGCATGGCAGCGGAAGTGTACGAAGGCGTGTGCACGGACTTGCCGCCGCCGCGCAAGCGCTGATGTTTTAAGCGCACGTTGCAACATTAAAAACCCGCAAGCGATTGCGGGTTTTTTTATATCCCTTGATCCTGGCAGCGTAAACCGCAGATAGGACGTTGCGGATCCATCGCATGTGAAAATTGGTGAGTATTGCCGTATGGAAAAAGTGGCAGAATGGAGGTCTGTCACCATGTTTTGCTTCAATAGCAGCGTGTGATTTTTCCAGGAATGTTGCCAGCGTGGGAGGCGGTCAAGTTCCGCTGTACTCAGAGCCTGTCCCGGTAGGTGAATACATCCCCTGCTGGCGACCCTCGGGAGCGGGGAGTCGTCGCATGGCTCGCTACGCGTCCTCCTCACGCCTTGTCCGCGCTCCTGATGAACTGCCAGCAGAAGACGCTCCCTACTGGGATAGGCTCTAAGAAAGTTTTGCAACAATGAAAAAATTTACCGCCCTTCATATTGCCGATGTCCGTTTGCGCAGGGCCGATGAGCAAGAGCAAGCCGTGATGCTGCACGCCTTGTACCAGGATGTGGCCGCTATCTTGGCGGCAGGCAAGAAGATCGATGCGATTTTCTTCACGGGCCAGCTGGTGGCGCTGGACGCCTGTGCCGGCACCACGCCCGTGTACGTCTACGAATCCTTCCTGCGCCCCTTGCTGCAGGCGGCCAGCTTGCCCGGCGCGCGTTTCTACCTGGTGCCGGGTAGCCGCCAGCAGGGCGTCGCGGCTGCGGCGCTGGGCAATGCCGGCTTCAGCTTTTTCTCCGCCGATGAGCACGCCAGCGCCGAGCAGCGCGCGCATTACAAGAATATCCACGCCGTGTTCCATGGCCACCAGCATACGGGCGACGCCAGTTCGCTGATGAAGTCGCTGGGCATCTTGTTCAAGAGCAATCCCGGCAGCCTGTATGGTGCGCATGGCCAGATGGCGGCGTTTGCCGTGCTCGAATTCGGTACGGACGCGGCCGATGGCGGCGCGCCAGGCACGCAGTGGACGGTGTCGCTGCGCGAGTTCGATGACGTAAGCAAGAACTTCGCCCTGTCGGTGCTGTACACGCCGAATGGCCAGGAAGCGGGGCAGATGGACGCCGAGTATGTATTTGCCACCTTGCTGCCGCAGCTGGCCGGCGAGCGCGGGTATCTCGATGGCTTGCTGGGCAAGGCGGGCGTGCAGCAGCGCGTGGCTGCCGGCGCGGCTGCCGATGCGCGCGAATTCCTGATCGAGCTGGCATTCGTGATGTTCGAAGCCAAGAGCGTGTTCCTCAACGAGGCGGAACTGGAGCGCTTTGCCAGCGACTATTGCGGCGTGAAAGGCTGGAGCATGGCCGCCGGGGATTGGCTGGCGCCGCTGTATGCGCGGGGCTTGCTGCTGCGGGACGATGGCCAGGTGGCATTTTCCTTCGATTACTTCCGCACCTATTTCCTGGCGCAGCGCTTTGAAACTTCGTTCGACCTGATGCGCTATGGGCCGGTGCGCCACGATGGAAGTGAGTCTTCACTCAGTGTTGATGGCGCGTCGGCAGCCCAGCCTTTCCTGCGTGCCTTGGGCTTGAGCGATGAACAGGCCGAAGCGGCGCTGCCGGAAGACTGCGGCCGCCCTGGCTGACTTCCGCGTCAGTCCGCCTGCGGCTGGCGCAGGGTGCCGTGCAGAAACAGGTCGAGACTGACTGCCACCTTGGCGCGCAGTTGCGCCACGTCCGGTTGCGCCTGTGGCGGAAACAGCAGGCGCGACATCTGATCGCCCAGCAGGCAATTGAGCAGGTGCAGCGCCAGGATGGAGGGTGTCAATTCCGCGCGAAACAACGGCGCGATGTCGGGGCGGCTGAAAAACTTGGTCAGCATTTCGCGCGTCTGTCCCGGCCCCACCTTGTAAAACGTTTCCGCCAGTTCCGGATGCGTGGCCGCTTCGGCCACCACCATGCGATTCAGGCGGATCGCCGCCGGCATGGTGACCAGTTGCACGAACAGCAGGCCGAACTCGCTCAAAATGGAGTGCAGGGGCCGCATGTCCGTTTCCAGCGCCGGCATGGTCGAAAAGTAGGCGGCGCGGCGTAATTCCACCACGGCATTGAACAAGCCCGACTTGCCGCCAAATTTCACATAAATCGTGCGCACGGCCACGTGGGCTTCGCGCGCGATCATTTCCAGGCTCACTTTCCCATACCCCTTTTCCAGAAACAGGCAGCCGGCCGTGTGCAGCAGGTTTTCCATGCGCGCCTCCATGTCGGCTGCGCGGGGGCGGCCGGCTGGCTTGCCGCAGCAGGAAAGCTCCTGGGCGGCGGCGTCGGATTCTGTATCGGTGGGCAAGGTATCGCTGAGGCCGGGATCGGACATGGTCTGGGTCTCTTTATAAGTTGGAGGGTAAGTGATGGCTCACACTGTAGTGCAAATTAAAATGAAATGCAATCGTTTCATTTCTTGACTTTGGCTTTTCTTTGCCCAATAATGAACCTATATCATTTCATTTCCGGAGCGAGTATGTCCAACCAGCCAGGCCAGGCAGAGCACAAGGTGCTGAGCGCCGTCCCACCCGCGGCCCCCGCCGCACCTTCCACGCCCGCCGCTTCGGCCAGCTCCGCAGCACCGAACAACCGCGTCAAAATCATCGCCGGCCTGATCGTCCTCGTGGCGCTGGGTGCCGGCGCGCGCATGTGGTACCGCAGCCACTATTTCGTGGAAACGGAAAACGCCTATGTGGCCGGCCACGTGCATCCCGTGTCGGCGCGCATTTCCGGCGTCGTCACCAAGGTTTTTATTGACGACAATCAAATCGTGAAAGAGGGCGACGTGATCGCCGAACTCGATCCATTCGACCAGCGCGTGAAGACCGAGCAGATCGCCGCGCAGATCGCCAGCGCCGAGCAGCAAGTGCTGCAGGCCGATGCGCAGATCGCGCAAGTGCAGGCGCAAGCGAGCGCCGCCCAGGCGCAGGTGGCGCAAGCCGATGCGCAGCTGCTGCGCGCCAAACAGGATGCGGAGCGCTATGGCCAGCTGTACACGAGCCAGATGAAAGCCGTCTCGAAAGCGGAACTCGACGCCGCCAACGCGGCCCGCTCGAGCGCCGTGGCCGACCTGTCCGCCCGCCGCGACAGCGCGTCCGCCGCCAAGGCGCAGATCGGCGCGGCGCAAGCTGCGCGCGACGTCGCCAAGGCGCAAGTGGCCGTGCTGCGCGTGCAACTGAAGGATGCGGAACAGCAGCTGCAATACAACCGCATCCTGGCCCCCGTCGCCGGCCGCATCGGCAAGCGCAACGTGGAAACGGGCATGCGCGTGCAGCCTGGCCAGCAGTTGACGGCCATCGTGCAGGACAACGTCTGGGTCACTGCCAACTTCAAGGAAACGCAGCTGGCCGACCTGCACCGCGGCCAGAGCGTGCACGTGACCATCGACGCCATGCCGGGCAAGAAGCTGGTGGGCACGGTTGACAGCTTTGCGCCTGCCTCGGGCGCGCAATTTGCCCTGCTGCCGGCCGATAATGCCACCGGCAACTTCACCAAGATCGTCCAGCGCGTGCCGGTGAAAATCGTCTTCCAGCCGGAAGACATCAAGGCCATGAGTGGCCGCCTGGTGCCGGGCATGTCGGTGATCGCCGAAGTGGAAGTGAACCAGCCCGAGCAGGCTCAGGACAAGGCCGCGCGCCACGCCGCCGCTCCTGCCGCCCAGACCACCGCACGCTAAGCTTCCATGAGCAGCTCCTCCACCACGCTGGCGAAGCCGCCAGCGTTTCCCGTGATCAGTGAGAAAGTCTCCGGACGCACCTGGCTGGCGGTCGGCGCCGGCATGCTGGGCGCCTTCATGGCGGTGCTCGACATCCAGATCACCAATTCCTCGCTCAGGGACATCCTTGGCTCGCTGTCGGCCACCCAGGAAGAAGGCTCGTGGATTTCCACGGCCTACCTGGTGGCGGAAATCATCGTCATTCCCCTCACTGCGCTGCTGGCGCGCGTGTTCGGACTGCGCGCCTATATGATAGGCACCACCGCTTTCTTCCTGCTGTTCTCCACCCTGTGCGGGGCGGCCTGGAACCTGGAAAGCATGATCGTCTTCCGCATGCTGCAAGGGTTTACGGGCGGCGCGCTGATCCCCATGGCGTTCACGCTGGTGATGCTCAAGCTGCCCGCCTCGAAGCGCGCCGTCGGCATGGCCATCTTCGGCCTGACGGCGACCCTGGCGCCGGCCATGGGCCCGACCCTGGGCGGCTATCTCTCCGAGCTGTATGGCTGGCCTTCGATCTTCTACATCAACTGGGTGCCCGGCGTGCTGCTGATCGCCGGCATGATCTATGGCCTGGACAAGGAGCCGATGCAGCTCAAATTGTTCTGGAAGGCCGACTGGCTGGGCATCTTCTTCATGGCCCTGGGCCTGGGCTGCCTGACCATCTTCCTGGAAGAGGGCAATTCGAAGGACTGGTTCGACTCCGGCTTCATCATCGCCTTCGCCGCGCTGGCCCTGACGGGCATCCTGGGCTGGGTCGTCACCAGCGCCACGCGCGCCGAGCCGTTCGTCAACCTGGCGCTGTACGGCCAGCGTAACTTTTTAGTGGCCACCGTGCTGTCGGCCGTGACGGGCATGGGCCTGTATGGCTCGGCCTTCCTGCTACCCCTGTTCCTGGGCCAGATCGCCGGCTATTCGCCGATGCAGATCGGCGAAGTCATCATGTGGGTGGGTTTGCCGCAGCTGTTCATCATGCCGTTTGTTGCCAAGTTGTCATCGAAGGTGGATAACCGCATCCTGTGCTCGTTCGGCCTCTTGCTGTTCGGCGGTTCGTGCATGATGAATGCCTACATGGACGCCTCCACCGGCTACGACCAGCTGCTGTGGTCGCAGGTGGTGCGCGCGCTGGGCCAGCCCTTCGTCATGCTGACCCTGTCGAACTTCGCCATGAAGGGTATCGCGCCGAAGGACATGGCATCCGCTTCGAGCCTGTTCAACATGACGCGCAACCTGGGCGGCTCGATCGGCATCGCCCTGCTGGCCACCGCCCTGAGCACCCGCGAGCATTTCCACTCGCAGCGCCTGGGCGAAGCGATCAACGCGTATTCCAGCGCCACGCAGCTGCGCATCGACCAGCTGACGTCCTCGTTCATGGCCAAGGGCTATGACGCCGTCACGGCCGGCAACCAGGCCTTGCAGGCGATCGACGGCATCGTGCGCCGCGAAGCCTATGTGATGGCCTACAACGACGGCTTCTTCCTCGTCGGCGCCATCCTGCTGGCCTGCATCGTGCCCCTGTGGCTGGCCGACAAACTCAAAGCCCCCGGTGGCGGTGGCGGCGGTCATTGAGCGCCGCACGCAGCCACCTCAAGAACAAGAAGGTAATCATCATGCAAACCATCATGCAAACAGTAATGACGAAAATCGCGCTGGCCGCTTCCCTTGCCGTGGCGCTGTCCGCCTGCGGCACCGTGGGCCAGGATTTCACGGCCCCGGCAAACGTGGCCGGTATCGATAACGGCACCTTCCGCCACGGCGCGGCCGCGGCGGACGCCGCGCAACTGCCCAAAGAGTGGTGGAGCATCTATGGCGACGCCACCCTGAACCGCCTGGAACTGAGCGCGCTGCAGGACAATCCCGGTGTAAAAGCGGCCGGCGAGCGATTGCTGCAGGCGCTGGCGCAAAGCGGCACGGCGCGCGCCAACCAGGGTCCGAGCGTGAACGTCAGCACGGGCATCTCGAACTCGCGCACCTCGGCCAACACCTCGCAGGGCCTGGCCCTGGGCAACCGCTCGATCAGCGGCAACAATTTTTCCGTCGGCGGCTCGCTGTCGTATGAAGTCGACTTGCTGGGCCGCGTGAAACGCCTGGTCGAAGCGGCCGATTCGCAGGCGCTGGCGGCGCAGGCGGACCGCGACGGCGTGCTGCTGATGCTGTCGTCGCAAGTGGCCAGCAATTACTGGCAGCTGCGCGGGCTGGATGCGGAAATGGCGATTTTGAATGGCGCCCTGGACACGCGCCGCGAGTCGGCGCAGCTGGTCGAGGCGCGCTTCAATGCGGGCCTGACGAATGAGCTGGACCTGGCGCGCGCGAAAGTCGAACTGTCGAACGCCCAGGCCGACCTGCATGAAGTCAAGCGCCAGCGCAACCAGCTGGAAAACAGCCTGGCCACCTTGACGGGCAAGCCGCCGTCGGCGCTGCAATTGCCGGTGGCCGCCGATCCGTCGATCTTGCCGCTGCCGCCAGCCATCCCCGTCGGCTTGCCGGCCAGCCTGCTGGCGCACCGTCCGGACCTCGTTTCCAGCGTGGCGGGCCTGCGCGCGGCGAACGCCCAAGTGGGCGTGGCCGAAGGCGCGTTTTACCCGTCGCTGCAATTGACGGGCAATTTCGGCTACGCCTCCGAAAAGCTGCGCGACCTGGCGCAGGGCGGTTCGCGCCAGTTCAGTTTTGGCCCGCTGGCCCTGTCCCTGCCCATCTTCGACGGCGGCCGCAACCAAGCCAATCTGGACCTGTCCAAGGCGCGCTATGCGGAAGCTGTGGCGAACCACGAAACGAAGCTGTTGACGGCCTTGCGCGAAGTGGAAGATGCGCTGTCCGACGTGGAACAGCGCCAGTTGCAGGGCGATGCCCAGGCCCTGTCGCAGGCAGCGGCGGCGCGCGCCTACCTGGTGGCGCGCACGCGCTACGAGCGCGGCATCTCGACCTACCTCGACGTCACCGACGCGCAACGCAGTTCGCTGGCGGCGGACCGCGCCGCCGCGCAGATCAAGACCCAGCGCCTGCTGGCGACGGTCGCCGTGGCCCGTTCGCTGGGCGCCGGCTGGCAGCCGGACGGCGAGCTGGCCAGACTGGCGTCCGCGCCCGCCGCAAAGGCCAATTAAGTACGACGGTTACGTGAGCGTGGCCGGTGGCGGTGTCGCCGCCGGCCCGTAGCGTTCCAGCAGAAAATCGATGAAGGTCGTCAGCTTCGGCGTGGGCTGGCGGTCGCGCGCATACACGAGGTGCATGGGGCGCGGCGCCGGCACGTAGCCGGCCAGCAGCGCCACCAGCCTGCCGGCGGCGATATCGCCAGCCATCAGGATTTCCGCCTGCATGACGATGCCGAAGCCGTGCAGGGCCGCCACGCGCAGCGCCTGCCCGTTGTTCGAGCGGAAGCGGCTTTCGCGCACGGGGCTGCCATCATCGTCGCCGCTCCTGGCCAGGCGCCAGCGCACGTGGCGCGTCCACTGCATGAAGTCCAGGCATTCGTGGCGCGCCAGGTCGGCCGGCGTGCGCGGCGTGCCGTGCCTGGCCAGATAGGCGGGCGCGGCGCAGATCACCATCGCATACGGCCGCAGCGCGCGCGCCACCATGGCGGAATCTTCCAGCTTGCCGATGCGGATGGCCGCGTCGAACCCTTCTTCCACCAGGTCCACCGTCCTGTCGTTCAGGTTCAGCTCCAGGCTCACTTCCGGATACGCATCGAGGTAATCGGCCATCAGTGGCGCGATGCATTCGCTGCCGAAGGACACGGGCGCCGTGATCTTCAGCTTGCCGCGCGGCGCCGCGCGCATGGCTTCCGCGCCCCGTTCCGCCGCATGGATGCTGGCCAGGATCTGGCGGCACTGTTCCACATACTGCTGGCCGATTTCCGTCAGGCTTTGCCGCCGCGTGGTGCGCGCCAGCAGCCGCGCGCCCAGCCGCTCTTCCAGGTATTTGATGTGCTTGCCCACCATCACGGGCGAAATATGGAATGCCTCGGCGGCGGCCGTGAAACTGCCCGCATCGACGACGGCGACAAAAATCTCCATGCTGCGCAATTTATCCATGGCATCCCGATTGCAAACTGTGGGTTGGTAATCTTGTAAATTCTAGCGTATTTATTCCTTTTCGTAAGCGGCGCATACTGGCTCCATCGTTCAACCCACACAAGGAAGCAGCATGAAAATCGTCATCATCGGCGCCAGCGGCACCATCGGCACGGCCGTCGCCGCCCAACTGGCGCCACGCCATGAAATCATCGAAGTGGGCAGCCGCAGCGGCACCCACCAGGCCGACATGGGCGACATCGCGCAAGTGCGCGCCCTGTTCAAGCGCATCGGCAAGGTCGACGCCGTCGTCGTGACGGCCGGTAAAATGCATTTCGGTCCCCTGGCCGAATTTACTCCAGAGCAATTCCAGGTGGGCCTGGAAAGCAAGCTGATGGGCCAGGTCAACGTGGCGCTGGTGGCGCAGGAATACCTGAACGACGGCGGTTCGATTACCCTCACCAGCGGCATCGTGGCCGAGCAGCCTATCCGCTTCGGCACGGCCGCCAGCATGACCAACGCGGCCGTGGAAGGTTTTGTAAGGGGCGCCGCCATCGAGTTGCAGCGGGGCGTGCGCATCAATGTCGTCAGCCCGACGGTGCTGGCCGAGTCGCTGGAGTCGTACGGCTCCTTCTTCTACGGCTTCGAGCCGGCCGCCGCCAGCCGCGTGGCCCTGGCGTACAGCCGCAGCGTGGAAGGGGCGCAGACGGGGCAGGTGTACAAGGTTTGGTAAAACCTGCCCTACAGGCGGGGGCGCTGGTGGATTACAATTTGCCTCACTTGGGGTCTGACCCCAGAATTTAACCGAGGCCCCATGAAAAAACTCCTGATTCCCCTGCTGATGGCCGCCGCCGTCGGCAACGCCTGCGCCGCAACGCCAGCGGCCGCGCCAGCCGCCCCGGCCACCGCCGCGCAACTGACGGCCATGAGCGCCCGCTACGCGCCCGTCGCGCTGACGGCCGACGTCACCCACCTGTCCGCTGGCGACCGCCAGGCCATCGCCAAGCTGGTCGAAGCGGCCAAGCTGGTCGACGTGCTGCAGCTGCGCCAGCGCTGGTCCGGCAACGAAGCCCTGTGGGCAGCCCTGAAGAAGGACAAATCAAAGCTGGGCCAGGCCCGTCTGAACTATTTCTGGATCAACAAGGGTCCATGGTCGGTGCTCGACGCGCACGCTTCGTTCATGCCGGCCAGCTATGCGGGCATCGCCATTCCCGCGCACAAGCCGGAAGCGGGCAATTTCTATCCGCAGGGCGCCACCAAGGCCAGCCTGGAAACGTGGATGAATGGCTTGCCGGCGGACGACAAGCAGCAGGCGCAATGGTTTTTTACCACCATCCGCGCGGGCAAGGATGGCAAGTACCAGACCGTCAAGTATTCGGACGAGTACAAGGTGGAGCTGAAACAGCTGGCCAGGCTGCTCGACGAGGCGGCGGCCGCCACGGATAATGCATCGCTGAAGAAATTCCTGACCCTGCGCGCCAAGGCTTTCCTCGACAACGATTATTTGCCGTCCGACTTCGCCTGGATGGATCTCGATTCGCCCGTCGACATCACCATCGGCCCGTATGAAACGTACAACGATGAACTGTTCGGCTACAAAGCCGCGTTCGAAGCCTACGTGAACATCCGCGACCAGGCGGAGACGCAAAAGCTGAACTTCTTCGCCAAACACATGCAGGAGCTGGAAGACAACCTGCCGCTCGACGCCCGCTACCGCAACCCGAAAGTGGGCGCGCTGGCGCCGATGGTGGTGGTCAACCAGGTGTATGGCGCGGGCGACGGCAACATGGCCGTGCAGACGGCCGCCTACAACCTGCCCAATGACGAGCGCATCATCAGCGCGCGCGGCTCCAAGCGCGTCATGCTGAAGAACGTGCAGGAAGCCAAGTTCAAGGCCACCCTGACGCCGATCTCGAAACTGGTGCTCACACCCGAAGCGCAGCAGGACGTCGATTTCAATTCCTTCTTCACGCACATCCTCGCGCATGAAATCATGCACGGCCTGGGTCCGCACGCGACCGTCGTCGACGGCAAGGCTTCCACGCCGCGCCAGGACTTGAAGGAAGCGTATTCGACCATCGAAGAGGCCAAGGCCGACATCACGGGCTTGTTCGCGCTGCGCTACATGATGGACAAGGGCCAGCTCAACGACACCCTGGGCCAGGGCGAGGCGGCCGAGCGCAAGCTGTACAACACTTTCCTTGCCTCCGGTTTCCGCACCCTGCATTTCGGCCTGACGGATTCGCACGCGCGCGGCATGGCCATCCAGATGAATTACATCCTCGACAAGGGCGGTTTCGTCTCGCTGGGCGATGGCAGGTTCGGCGTCGATTTTGCGAAGATCAAGCAGGCAGTGATCGACCTGGACCGTGAATTTCTGACCATCGAGGCGACGGGCGACTATGCGCGCGCGCAAGCGATGATGACGAAATACGTGGTCATCCGCCCAGAGGTACAGGTGGCGCTCGACAAGATGAAGGCCGTGCCCAACGATATCCGTCCGGAATTCGTCACGGCCCGCGCGCTGGATAAGATGACGAAGCAATAAGCTGACCTTGATTATTATCAGTCTGAAAAGCCGGTGCCTTGCGCACCGGTTTTTTTTCGTCTTTATTTGCGAAAAGTTGCCAGTTTTTCCTTGTGGAAATACGTCCACCGCTTACTCTGCAGTGGTAAATCCTCCTTTCTTCCCGTCTATCCCATGTTGAAACCGCTCTTGCTGATGAGCTTGCTCATCGTTTTGCCCGCCGTGGCTGGTCCCGGGCTGACCGATCTGGAAACCCGCTGGCTGCAGGCGGGCCAGCCCGTCATCGCGTTTGCGCGCGCGCAAGGTTTGCCCGTCGATATCATCGTGCAGCCCCAGGATGCGCCCGGCGCCGTGCCGCTGGCGCTGGGCTACGAAGGGGGGCGCTGCAAGCTGGTGCTGTCCCTGCGTGGCAATGCGCAGGCGGACAGTGTCTTGCAGGGTGTGCCACCCACGCGCCACGGCCTGATGATGGAAGCGATGACGGCGCATGAAATCGGCCATTGCCAGCGCTATGCGCAGGGCGACTGGCACGCCTTGCCGCGCGGCTTCGTTGAGCCGCGCAGCATGCAGAAAGGCAAGTTGACGGCGCTGGCGCAGGAGTTGCGCGAGACGCGCCGCGAAGAGGCTTATGCGGACCTGGTCGCCCTGGCCTGGATGCATGGACGCCACCCCGGGCAGTACCGGGACGTGCTGGCCTGGATGCGCGGCGTGCGCGCGGCTGGCGAGGCCGCGGGCGGCGGTGTAGGCAGTTCCCACGCCACGCAGGCATGGCTGGCGCTGGCCGATGGCGCAGGCGCATTTGATGACTCCGCTTCACCATTTGAACAGGCGCAAGTATTGTGGCGGAAGGGCTTGAGCGGCGACAAAGGATAGTGAGTTTTTGCGTGAATGGCGTGTCAGCGTGTGCTGTCGCACGGAGCTTTGCGCGCGGCAGGGGTCTAATCTGGGCATCAACTAACCAGAGAGGAACCATCATGAACAAAATGATCGCACTCATGCTGGCCGCCAGTGCCAGCGCCCTGCTTGCCGCCGCGCCCGCGTATGCGCAGGACGCCTCGTACAAGAGTTTGACGGACAAGGCAACGGCCGACTACAAGCAGGCCAAGGCCGCCTGCGACAGCCACAGCGGCAACGCGAAAAAAGTCTGCGTGGAAGAAGCCAAGGTGGCGCGCGCCAAGGCCGAGTCGGACGCCGTGGCCCAATACCGCAACACGCCGCGCGAACTGGGCAAGGCCCGCAAGGACGTCGCCAATGCCGAGTATGACCTGGCCAAGGCCAAGTGCGGCGACCGCACGGGGGCCGACAAAACCACATGCATGAACGATGCCAAGGCTGCGAAGTCGGCCGCGCTGGCCGACGCCAACACGGGCGCCAAGGCCGGCACCAACGTGGCGCAGAATCCGCCCGCCACGACGAAGGAAAACTGCGACGCCATGGATGCGACGGCCAAGGCCGCCTGCATGACGCGCAATGCGGCCGGCAGCACCAAGACGGCCATGTCCGACTCCGTCATCACCACCAAGATCAAGGCGGACCTCGTCAAGGACAACGACTTGAAAGCGCTTGACGTGCACGTGGAAACGGTCAACGGCGTCGTCATGCTCAGCGGTTTCGTGCCTTCCCAGGAGCAAGTAAAGAAAGCCGCCGACCTGGCCCGTGGCGTGGAAGGCGTGAAGGACGTGAAGAATGGCTTGAAGGTCAAGTAAGCGGCGTCTTCACAAGTCTTGCAGCCAGGACTGGAGTGGCACGCAGCAGTGTCGCTCCAGTTTTTTTGATTGTATAAATTACGATCATAATATAACATGGAAAAAATCCCGTCGGCTGGTGCTGGCCGGTATTCACTTTTTCATGAGGACGGCATGCTTTCTCTTCCCTTTTCGCGCTGGCTGGAGCGGCGCGGCATCCACTTTGCCTGGGTCATCGTCGCCATTACTTTCCTTACGGCCCTGACGTCATCGGCCGCGCTGGGCTTGCCAGGCGCGCTGATGCAGCCCCTGAGCCGCGAATTCGGCTGGGATGCCGAGCAGATTTCCTCCGCGCTGGCCGTGCGCTTCGTGCTGTTCGGTTTGATGGGGCCGTTTGCCGCCATCCTGATGGAGCGCTTCGGCTTGCGCAATATCATCTGCGTGGCCCTGGGCCTGATCGCGGCCGGCATGCTGCTGGCCACGCGCATGACGCAGTTCTGGCATCTGGTGGCCTTGTGGGGCATCCTGCTGGGGCTGGGCTCGGGCATGACGGCGCTGGTCTTGAGCGCCGTGGTGGCGAACCGCTGGTTCGAGACGCACCGGGGCCTGGTGGTGGGCGTGCTGACGGCCAGCTCGGCCACGGGCCAGCTGCTGTTCCTGCCCGTGGGCGCCTGGCTGATCGAACACTTCGGCTGGCGCACGGCCGTCCTGCCCGTGTTTGCCGCCTGCGCCATCGTCGCCGTGCTGGCTTTCCTGTGCATGCGCAACCGTCCGCAGGATGTGGCCTTGCGTCCGTACGGCGCCGACCCGGCCACGCCGCTGGTGGCGTCGCCGTCGGCAAGCATGACGTTCGCCACGCCTTTTTTGATCCTGCGCAGCGTGGCTTCCAATCGTACCTTCTGGATACTGTTCGGCACCTTTTTCATCTGCGGCCTCAGCACCAACGGCCTGATCCAGACGCATTTCATCTCGCTGTGCGGCGACTCGGGCCTGTCCGCCGTGCCGGCCGCATCCGTGCTGGCCATGATGGGCGCCTTCGACCTGTTCGGCACGATCCTGTCCGGCTGGCTGTCTGACCGTTATGACAACCGGAAATTGCTGTTCTGGTACTACGGCTTGCGGGGCTTGTCCCTGTTCTGGCTGCCGTATTCGGAATTCACCCTGTACGGCCTGTCGTTGTTCGCCATGTTCTACGGCCTGGACTGGATTGCCACCGTGCCGCCGACCGTCAAATTGGTGGGGGCCACGTTCGGCCGGGAGCGGGCGGGCATGGTGTTCGGCTGGATCTTCGCGGGCCACCAGCTGGGCGCCGCCGTGGCCGCGTATGGCGCGGGCCGCATCCGCACCCTGATGCTGACCTACAACCCGGCCCTGTTCGCGGCCGGCGCCGCCTGCCTGCTGGCGGCGCTGCTGGTGCTGGCAATCCAGCGGCAGAAGGCGGCCGTGGCCGCCGTCCAGAGCGCATGAAAAAAGCCAGGCCCGCGTGAGCGGGGCCTGGCCTTTCAAGAAGTGCGCAACACGATTATTTCAGATACTTAGCCAGCCATCCTTCGACTTCGCTATAGAAAAAGCGGCTGTTCTCGCCCTTCAAAATCCAGTGGTTTTCGTCCGGGAAGACCAGCAATTTCGCCGGCACGTTCAGGCGCTGTTGTACTGCAAAGTTCATCAGCGCATTGTTGGCCGGCACCCGGTAGTCGAGCTCGCCCACCGTGATCAGGATGGGGGTGGTAAAGCCCGTGCCTTTTTCGTGATTGCCTGCTTGCATGACCGGGCTTTGGTCGCGCCACACGGGCAGGTTCGACCAGACGGGGCCGCCCGCATTCGTTTCACGGCCGAAACCGCCATCGCTGGTGCCCCACTGCATGATCAAATCCATTTCGCCCGCGTGCGAGACGATGGCCTTGTAGCGCGTGGTGGTCGCCTGCAGCCAGTTGGCCAGGTGGCCGCCATAGCTGGCGCCGCCGGCAGCCAGTTTCGTGCTGTCGATGAACGGATATTTCTTGATGGCTTCATCGACGCCCTGGTTGACTTCATCGCCCGGACCCTTCAACGGGTCGAACTGGATCGAGCGCGAGAATTCCTCGCCATAGCCGGTGGAACCCTTGTAATCGGTCAGCAAGACAACGTAGCCTGGCTTGGCCAGCAAGTGATAGTTCCAGCGCAGCACGAACTGGTCGCGCCACATGCTGGCCGCGCCGCCGTGGATGACGGTAAACAGCGGGTATTTCTTGTTAGGGTCAAAGTTGGCGGGCTTGATGAGCATATTGTGGATGCGGCGGCCGTCGGCCGTGGTGAACCAGAAGTGCTCGGGCGCCTGCCAGTCGATTTTATCGGCCTTGTCCGTGTTGAATGCCGTCAGCCGTTTCGGCTGCTTGCCGTTGAACGCATAGATTTCCGGCGGATTGATGCTTGACTCCCACACGCCGACCAAAGCCTTGCCGCCGCTGCTCAGCGAATTGATGCTGCCCGTCGGCAAGGATGGCTCCTCGCGCACCTCGCCGCCCCTGACGTCGATCGAATACAGCTTTTCCAGGCCCGCGTGTTCATAGCTGAAGATGACGCGCTTGCCGCCTTCGGGCAGCACGAAGCGCGCAATCGACCGGTCCAGCTTGGCCGTCAGGATGGCCGGCGCAGGGTTGCTCATCGGCCAGGCGAAGCTGGCCAGGCGTTTCACGTCATACACTTTACCGGGCGTTTGCGCGTCGCTCAATGCAAACAGGGTCTTGCCGTCGGCGGCAAATTTCAGGGAACCGTAGCTATGTTTGTCCTGCGTCAAGCGCTGCGCTTCGCCGCCGGCCACGGGCAGCAGATACAGTTGCGAGTAGACGGCTTCGCGCTGGGCCGCGTCGCGGTTGCTGGCCGCGTTGAAGACGACGGCCTTGCCGTCCGGCGTCCAGACGGCGTCCAAGGATTGCCCCTCGTCACCCTGACCGCCGCCAAAGCCCGGCAGCGCCACCAGTTGCGTGCCCGACAGGATGTCGCGCGCGGTGTTGTCACCTCGTGCTGCGGCGTCGGCGTCGACGATGAACAGGCGCACCTGCTTGTCCGTCAGCCATTTGTCGAAGTAGCGCGGTGCCGTCGTTTCATACGAGCGGGCGCTGACTTTGCGCTCCTTGCGCTCTTTTGCGCTCTGCTTGACGTCGGCTTCCGTCTTGTTGCCAGGATAGATGTCGCTGATGAACAGCAATTGCTTGCCGTCCGGACTCCATTTCGGCATGCGCGCTCCCAGGGTGAGCGAGGTCAGGCGCTGCGCTTCGCCGCCGGCGGCCACGTCGAGGCGGTAGATCTGTCCCGCTTCATCGCCGTCGCGCTTGGCGACAAACACCAGCTGGCGGCTGTCCGGCGACCAGGCCACGGCGCCTTCGCCGCCCTTGGAATACGTCAGGCGACGCGCGGGGCTGTCATCAAGCAGGGACTTGATCCACAGGTCCGACCATTGCTCCTTGCTATCGTAGGCGCTGTCGACCACGGAAAACACGGCCCAGCGTCCATCGGGGCTGGCGACGGGTGCGCCCACCCGTTTCATCAGCCACACGTCTTCATGCGTGATGGCGTGTTTGGCGGCGGCTTGCGGGGTGGCGGCAGGCGCGGCGGCGGTGGTATGGGAAAGCGAGGCGCAGGCCGCTGCGATCAGCAGGGAGCCGAGGGAACGGCGAAGACGGGGTAAGGTCATGGGCGTGGTCCGGGTAGTGAAAAAAGTACAGCGGGCAACATTATTGCCCATCGATTCGGCCACTGCCAAGGCCATGAACCGTTACTTACCCGGCCGGATGGCCGCGTATCGGGCGGGCGCCGCCTGGCTGATCAGTTAAACTTGCCGCTTTATTCACGCTGGCGCCGATAGAACATGAAAATTTGTCTACCCTTATTGAAAACGGCATTGCTGGGCGCGAGCTGCCTGCTGGCTGCCCCGGTTTTTGCCGCTGCCGCGTCACCATACCCAAATACCAGCGCCATGGGCGTGGGCCATGCGGAAAGCACGGCCTGGTATGCGGGCTGCCTGAAGGTCAAGGAGGCGGCACCGCCGCCGGCCGACTTGCCGGCGCCGTCCGCCGTGGCATCCTTGCAGCAATGCCAGGCAACGGACCTGTATTACGATACCAAGAGTATGTCCTCGCCCAAGCCCGCCGACTGGCGTCCCGTGCGCCATTGCGCCATGGCTACGCAGAACAGCGCCGTGCTGATGATGCTGTACCAGAATGGACAGGGCGTACAGAAAGATCCGTTGCTGGCGCTCAAGTATGCGTGCAGCATCGACGCGGCGCCGGCCGAGATGCAGGGCCGCATCGAACACTTGCAGAAGATCAATGCCAGCGGGCGCGGCATGATCGACTTGTGCGACGACATCACCAGCGGCTACATGATGGGCGTGTGCAGCGCCATCGATGCGCGGCAAAAGCAGCGCGTGCGCGCGCAGGCAACGGGCAAGGCCAGCGCAAGCATGCCGGCCGTGGCGCAAGCGTCGCTGCAAAAGCTGCAGGCGGCGGCAAGCAAGTTTGCCGATGCGCGCGCGGCGAATGAAACGGACTTGAGCGGCACGGCGCGCGCCGCCCTGAGCATCGCCGCCCGCACGGCCGAGCTCGACCAACTGGCGCACGATCTGCGCGAG
Source organism: Janthinobacterium sp. GW460-12-1-14-LB5 (assembly GCF_059423585.1). Classification (NCBI taxonomy): domain Bacteria; kingdom Pseudomonadati; phylum Pseudomonadota; class Betaproteobacteria; order Burkholderiales; family Oxalobacteraceae; genus Janthinobacterium; species Janthinobacterium sp. GW460-12-1-14-LB5. The sequence continues at coordinate 46,332 of NZ_JBWKYD010000028.1, forward strand.
TACGAAGCGGGCAAGTTGCCGGCCAGCATGACGAAGGAGCAGGCGGCGGCGCTCGACAAGGAACTCAACGCCATCTACGGCAAGCTGATGAAAAAGCCCGCGGAAAGCCATGCGGGCGCCGTGGACAAGGACGGCATCCGCGCCACCCAGCGCCTGTGGCTCGCCTACCGCGATGCCTGGATGAACTTTGGCGCCGTGCGCTATCCGTCCGTCAGCAGCGAGACCTGGGCCGGCCGGCTGACGGCGCGGCGCAATACGCAACTGCAAGACTTGCTGGAGAATTGACGCATGCGGGAAGCGTATTACCACGAAGACGATTTCTGCATGATCGAACTGTTGCCGCTGGATAATTTGCAGCACTGTGTGACGCAGATGGGCGAGCAGCAGGCGTTCGCCGATGCGCACCGCAGCGGCGCCGGCTGGACGGACATGTATGTGATCAAGGCGCCACCGTCGCCACTGCGCGCGCTGGGTCTGACGGCCGAGCAGCTGCGCCTCGCGCTGGCCGATGCCTTGCCGCCGTACGACGCCGTCTACACGGGCTACAGCAGTTACCGCGTGGAATGCAAGAACGTGCTGGCCTTTGGCGGCGACAAGACGGAAACCCTGTTTGCGGGCCTGGACGAGCAGGGCATCGTGTGCAACCTGTGGTGCAGCGACGGCATGCCCGAGCTGTTGCTGTTGCCCTTGAAAGAGCAGCTGTTGCTGGCTGACTGGGGCGCGGGGTTTGCGTGTCCGCTGGCCGATGGGGAGCTGTTTGCCCGCTATCTGCAGGAGTATGAACTGGACTGATCGAACTGAACTGAACTGATTACTCGCAGGCGATGGCGTTCGGCTGCGCCACCTTCACCACGGACGCCAGGCGCGCCATGTCGTTGCCGTCGCCTTGCTCGACGTAGGGTTGATACGTGTCAATGACGATGCGCGCACGCGCCTGCCAGCCGCAATTGTCGGCCTGGCGCGCGGGCACGCGCAGCAGCCGGCGCGCCTGGGCGTCGTTGCTGAAACAAAACCACGCATCGTGCGTGGCGGCAGGGCGGGGCAAACGGCCCCACTGCGCCTTGTCGGGCGCGAAGCAGACGCGGTTGCCGATGATTTCCAGGCTCATCTCGTCCGTGCGCGCGCTGTACTCGCCGTCGAGTACGATGGGCGCTTGGGCTTGCGCTTGGACTTGGGCGGACAGGCAAGCGGTGGCCAGGAGGAGGGTGGCGGCAAGTTTCATGCGTTTCTTTCAAGGCTGGCAAGACGAAGCGCCAGTATAACCGCGGGGCCGGAAACGAAAAAAGCCCATCCGTGAGGATAGGCTTTTTAGTACTGCGCATTCGTGGTAGGCCGTGCGGGATTTGAACTTTAAACGTTAGCTAGGTCATTGGCTCAAGATGCGTATAGATATGATCATTCAAAGGGTACTTGTGGAAAATATTTCATTCATTTTCTCTCAGGTTTGGCCCCCCAAAACCTATTTCGATGCAGAAGTATTCACCCACGAATGTCTTCTTAGTTTCGATAAATTACCTTGCTAAATCCGTTCTGGATCAGTTTCCAATTACCTTTCTGGTGTCTCCATACGAGCGGATCGTTTGCGGGGTCGGTGTATACGAGTCGCAAGCTTAACTGGACGACTTCAGCCGACGGTTCTTGTTCGAATACTATTTCAACGTCGACTTGTGATATAGCTGGTGTTTCGTCAATGGTTGAGACAATGCGATATGAAGCTGGTGTTTGATGCCCGAAGTCCCTTTTTGCGTTGCCGGCTTTCTTTCCCTTTGGCGTATTTAAGTAATCGACGAACGCATCTGCCATCGGCCCATAGCGCGCATTGCACCAGTTATCTAAGAATTCTGCAACCAAACGCTCGGGCGTATCTTGTGCAAGGCCACTAGGCGGTCCAGAATATGGAAGGTGCCCGAACTCGGCAGATGTGCGAGGTTGCCATGCAACAAGGAACTTCTTAGTACGCTCGTTCTCGGCGATTTGCTGAAATAGATCAGACCATTTATTTTCCTTTTTTTGCTTTGGCTCATCTTTTCCATCTACGAGTGCTCCAGCCCAGTCTCTAACAGCTAAAAGAGCCGCCCAGCACTTGGCTGCCACGATCTTGTTATCAAAGGCGAGTTCTCTGCCATGTAGTATTCCATTCCTATAAGGTATAGTTATTTCGTCCTCGCTTGTCTTGTTGCGACCGGTTCCCATGATTTTTGCAAGAGCAGTGAGGCCGCTCTCATGTGCCGCAATGCTATCCCAAGCGGTCATGTTTATATTGTCCGCAAAAAAGCCTACATGCTTGGAAATGTCGTTAGCCAGTCCGTCTATCAAAGAAAGTAGCAGGGGTACGCACGCATGATAGCGACCGGCAAGATAGTCTTCTTTCGCTAGTTCAATCAGACGTAATCTTTTCCGAAACTCGGCATGCCCGGTACACCGCTTGATGCCGAATTCGAGAGTATCGGCGCCGTAATGATCCGAAAGATACTGCTCTGCTGTCGCCAGGCCGCTTTCCTTCTCAATTTCTAAGGCGCGGATCATCGCATCTAAGCTCATTGACTCGTATGCGATCCATCCCTGCTGGGCGAAGGCATCGTTAAACCGGTCTGGAACCAGCAGTATCTCCGCTTGACTGCTTAATTGTTCTAATCCGCCAAGATGCTTTGCGACGCTTGGAAAAAGAACCTTGGCGAAAGGCATGAAATCAAACAGAGCCTTCAGGCCTCTCATGCCGTGGATGTCGTCCAGTAACTTCTTTGTCGAAGGATTATCTGAAATTTTGCTCATTGTTATGTTTGATTAGTGTCTATGCGGTGCAACGCTGGCAGTTGTGCGACTATGACGCATCTAAGTGGTCGGAATAGTGGCAATTGCAATTATGTGCGTGGGCTTCAATTTTACATATTCTCTGCGGATCATCGCTTGAAGGTAAGCAATCCGCATGTGGCCTTCGATGAGCTGGTGGGGGGCACGCATCCATTTCCGCTCGCGTGGATGGGTATGCGCATCTGCATTCCGTGCAACGATAATGGGGAAGGTGTTGTCCCCGAAGCCAGCATATAGCGCCCTAGCCACGTCTTCTTGCGTGAGGCGCCATCGAACAGATCATTTCCCCAAGACTCCAAAGTTTCGGGCCATTTGCCTACGTGCTCAATTCGCAAGATATCTTCGTTGGAAAGGGGTCTAACGACGTACTCCCAGGAAAGTGGGGCCAGCGGAAGCCAGGCTTGAAAGTTGTTCCAATAGCGATAGATCCATGTCTCGACGACGGTTTCCGGAACTTACGAGTAACACTCCGGCCAGCGGCGTACATAGTCGGCGAAAGACTCTACGTAGAAAGTCCCGTGCCCATGCTGCGCTGGTATTTTTTCATCGGCCTGAGTTGGTAGTTCCATTGATAGCTGCATTTTCTGAGGAGGCTGCATCGCTTGCTGTTCAGTGTGGCACATGTTGTTCGTGTAAGGTTGCTGCCCTGCACAGGGAGACTGTACCAAACAGAAGGCCTGTTGGGTGATGCTACCGTACTTCGCAATGTTTTCTGCCTTAAGGAATTTCTTTGAGAAAGCGCAGATCGAGGAACCCTTGATAATCTTTTTCGTGATAGGGACGAGGGCGAACGGTTTGCTGTTCCGTGGTTCCGTTTCGTGATTGGTTGGCATGATTTTCTCGTGAGGGTAAATCGTGTCCATCTGGATGGGTTTGAGCCTCTGGCCGAAGATTGGATTGCAAAGCTCCCTGATGAGCTCGAAATATGGAAGCGATAGCAGGGATTGTCTTTCCACGAATCGAAGCATATCGTCCTGCTTGTTGTGAAGTGATTTCTCTTAACGCGAGGGCTAAGTTTTTTTGGGGATAGGGGGACGCAAAGCAGAAGGTGGATATTGCCCGCGAGGGTAATATTTTTCTTATGGATGCAAAAAAGGGTTAGCAAACGGTAGTTTGCTAACCCTGATCTGTACTGCTGTATTCGTGGTAGGCCGTGCGGGATTCGAACCTGCGACCAACGGATTAAAAGTCCGCTGCTCTACCAGCTGAGCTAACGACCCGAAAGAGGCCGCATTATATATCAGTTGAAAAAGAATGCAAAGCATTCCTGCACGAAAATGAAGATGGCTCAATGCAGGGCGGCCGTGAGCTTCAGTACTTCGTCGATGCTGGTCGTGCCGTCGATGATCTTGCGCGCGCCGGCGATGCGCAGCGGCGTCATGCCGTCGAGGATGCTCTGGCGGCGCAAGGCGTGCAGGTCGGCGCCTGCCTTGATGAGCTGGCCGAACGTTTCCGTTACGCTCAGCAGTTCATAAATGCCGGCACGTCCCAGGTAGCCGCTGTGGCGGCACAGGGCGCAGCCGACGGGGCGGTACGTAGCCTGCGGCCGTTCCAGCTGGCCGCCCGTCAGGCGCTGCCATGGCGCGTCGCCCGGGGCGGCATCCAGCTGCTTGCAGCCCGGACACAGGCAGCGCAGCAGGCGTTGCGCCAGCACGCCGATCAGGCAGGCTTCCAGCAGATAGGCGGGCAAGCCCAGTTCCAGCAGGCGCATGACGGCCGACGGCGCGTCGTTGGTGTGCAGGGTCGACAGCACCAGGTGTCCCGTCAGCGCCGCCTGGATGGCCATCTCGGCCGTGGCCAGGTCGCGGATTTCACCGACCATGATGATGTCGGGATCTTGCCGCATCAGCGCCCGCACGCCATCGGCAAACGACAGCTCGATGCCGGCCTGGGTTTGCACCTGCATCTGGTTGAAGGCCGGCTCGACCATTTCGATGGGGTCTTCCACCGTGCACACATTGACTTCGCTGCCGGCCAGCGCCTTCAGGGTGCTGTACAGGGTGCTGGTCTTGCCCGAACCGGTGGGGCCCGTCACCAGCACGATGCCGTGCGTGCGCGCCGTCAGCTGGCGCCAGCGTTCGGCGTCTGCGGGCGGAAAACCCAGGTCAAACAGGCTCTTGACGGCCACTTCCGGGTCGAAGATGCGCATGACGAGCTTTTCGCCGAAGGCCGTGGGCAAGGTCGACAGGCGCAGCTCGACTTCCTGGCCTTGCGCATTGCGCGTCTTGATGCGGCCATCCTGCGGGCGGCGCTTTTCCACCACGTCCATGCGCCCGAGCAACTTGATGCGCGCGGTCATGGCCAGCAAGACCACGGGCGGCAATTGATACGCCTGGTGCAGGCGGCCGTCGATGCGCAGGCGCACGAGGCCCGCGTCGCGCTTCGGTTCCAGGTGGATGTCGGACGCGCGCTGGGTAAACGCGTATTGCCACAGCCAGTCGACGATGCGCACCACGTGCTGGTCGTTTGCGTCGAGGCTGGTCTTGTTGCGCCCCAGTTCCACCAGCTGCTCGAAATTGTGGCGCAGCGCCAGGTCTTGCGTGGATGCTTGCCGGGCCACCTTGACGGAAGTTGCCAGGCTGAAAAATTGCGCAATGGCATCGGCGATGTGCAGCGGGTTGGCGATGACCAGGCTCAGCTTGCGTGGCGCCAGCTTGCCCAGCTGCGCCTGCCAAGCGAGCGCGTAGGGCTGGGCCGTGGCGATGACGATGCGGTCAAGCGTGCTTTCCACGGGCAGGATATTAAAACGGGCGGCATAGCCGGCCGTCATGACGTCGGCCACCTGGCTGAAATCGATGTGCAAGGGATCGATGCGCAGATACGGCAGGCTTGCGCGTCGGGCCAGCCAGGCGCACAGGGTGTCGAGCGTGAGTGCGCCGTGGGCGATGCTGCACAGCGGATGCAAGGCCGGCGCCGGCAGCAGGGCGGCCTGCGTGGCGATGGCGGCCGCTTGCGCTGCGTCAAGCATGCCGTCTTCCTGCAGCCAGGCCAGCAGTTGCGGCAGTTGCAGCGGCGTGTCGGGCGAGATGGGAGAGGGAGGAGGGGAAGCGGGCATGGCCGGCGCCTTTCAGGGCTGCCGGCCTGCGTGGGCGTGCCGGCGCTTACAGGGTGCTGGCGATGCCTTTGACCCAGGTCTTGGCGGGCAGCTTGGTCTCGGCGACGATCTGCTTGGCGCGTTCCAGCAAGGCGGCTTGCGCTTCGGTATCGAGCGTCACTTTCGTCTTGAACGCGATCGCCACCACGTTCCCATCATGGACTTCCGGCAGGCAGATCACCTGCGCAAACGCAAACTTCATCGCCTTGATGTTCTTCGCGTAGCTGGGATGGTCGCCGAACAGGTTGACCGTCATGATGCCGTGCGGCGCCAGGCAGGCGCAGCAGGCGGCATAGAAATCGGCGCTGTCGAGCACGGGACCGCGCGCCGTGGCGTCGTACAAGTCCACCTGCAGGGCGTCCAGGGTGCCGTGGTTGGCTTCATCGTTGACGTAGTCGAGCGCATCCATCTCGCGCACGTGCAGGCGCTCGTCGTTGGGCGGCAGCTTGAACATCGAGGCGCAGATGGTGATGACGGACGGATTCAGTTCGATGGCCTCGACCTGTGCCTGCGGGAACTGGCGGTAGCAGAACTTGGTCAGCGCGGCCGTGCCCAGGCCCAGCTGGGCGAGGCGCTGCGGTTGCTCGATCCACAACATCCACGCCATCATCTGCTGCGCGTATTCGAGCTCCGGCCAGTCCGGCTTGCGGATGCGCATGGCGCCCTGCACCCATTCCGTGCCGAAATGCAGATAGCGCACGCCATCCATTTCCGACAGGGTGACAGGGGCGTAGCGGGGCTTGCGCGCGGGGCGCGAGGATTCGACTTGTTCGATGGATTTTCGTTTGATAAGCATAAGGCGGCCTGAAAGTGTGCCGCATTATAGCCCGTGCCGGGACGCCATAAAAAATGCCGGCCCCATGAGAATGATATGGGGCCGGCATTTTAATACTGAGTAACAACGCCTGACAGAAGCGTCGCGAGCGGAAGGCAGAGGTGGCCGAGAAGCGCAACCGTGCTTAGTACGGGGGCGCCGAGCCGGTGAGCATCGCAGGCCGCCTATGCCGACGCGCAGCAGCTTATGTCAAGCGTTACTGCTGCGCTGGTTCGATGGAGACGCGCAGACGGACGCGCTCGCCCGGATCGTAGGACATGATGCTCGTGTAGTTGCGGCCGCGGTAGTCGTAGGTGACCTGATAGCCATTGTTGCGCGATTCCCAGTGGTCGACCTGACGGCATTGCTTGACGGCTTGTTCCTGCATGCCGCCCTGGTAATTGTTCTGGTTGTCGACACGGTCGCCGACGACGGCGCCGGCAATCGCGCCGGCAGCTGCCGCGGCCGTGCGGCCATTGCCGCCACCGACCTGGCTGCCGAGCAGGGCGCCGGCGATACCGCCGACGATGGAGCCGCCAGCGCTGCGCTGTTGCGGCGGAGCCTGGACTTGCACGTATTCCGTACGGCATTCCTGGCGTGGACGATTGATCTGTTCCACTTGCGGCACGACGCGCACGACCTTGCCGAAATCTTCAAAGTCGGCGGCCTGGGCGAGTGGCAATGCACCGATACAAAGGGCTGACATCATCAATTTGGCTTGCAAGTTCATTTGTAACCTCGTTATCTAGAGAATCTTTCAGGGTATTTTTTACAACTTGGGACTATAGTAATCCCGCCAGGCCCGGGCAAGTGTTTCGCATGGCAACAAAATGTAACAGCCCAAGCCCCTTGCCCCACAGTCTGTAACATGCACTTTCAATCGATACAAGATGTTGAAGTGACTTGAAACCAGCGGTTTGTAACAAATCTTGCGTTTGACATCATATTCGGGTTGATTCATGCAGGACAACACGTTACCCTAATACGCGTATGGCTTATATAAAATCGCACTGAATCGCATAAAAGTTGATACAGATCGAATCACCGCGTGCGCATTGACCCGCGTGCGGGGATGCAATAAGAAGAGCAGCTAGAAAAAATCCATACATAACAGGTCGATTTGAGGGAAAAATGAGTTTGTTACTAACCGTGCCGCCCAACCTTGTCCAGTCCATCCGTGCCTTTCGCGTGACCGAATTACAAGACGAGGCGATCCGTCTCGGGCAGCACTTTTTATATGCGCATTGCAACGCTGGACAGACCAAACAACAAGTCATCGGCATTATTGCAGAAGCATTCCTGTTTCCGAAAAACCTGGCGAAGAATTTCGATGCCCTGCGCCTGTGCCTGACGGACACCATGTTCAAGGCGGGACCGCAGACGGGTTTCCTGGTGGTGCTCGAGCAATTGCCAAATACGCAAAAATTCGACAAGGAAGCGCGCGAGATCCTGCTCGACGTGTTCCGCGACGCGGCCGACTACTGGGCCGAGAAGAAAGTCCCGTTCCGCGTCTTCTATTCGTTCGAGTAAGCACCTGCTCACGCCGCGGCGGCGTCAAACCAGCCTTTCATGCCCTGGCCGGGCGGCGTAATCGGGCAGCGGCGGCGGCCCGGCAGGTATGTTGCGCCGCAACAATAATAGCGGCCTTTCTAGATTCGCATCGCCATAGCGGGTACAATGCGCGCTATGAAAAATATCGTTATCCTCATTTCCGGACGCGGCAGCAACATGGAAGCGGTCGTGCGCGCGGCGCAAGCCGAGCAATGGCCAGCCCGTATTGCCGCCGTCATCAGTAACCGGGCCGACGCCCAGGGACTGGTTTTTGCCGCGGAACATGGGATAGCGACGGCAGTCGTTGTCAACAAGGATTATGCCAGCCGCGAACAGTTCGATGCGGCGCTGCAAGCCGTGATCGACGGCTACACCCCCGACCTGGTCGTGCTGGCCGGTTTCATGCGCATCCTGACGCCGCCCTTCGTCGAGCATTACGCGGGGCGCATGCTCAATATCCACCCGTCGCTGCTGCCGCTGTTCCCGGGCATGGCGACGCACCGCCAGGCGCTTGAGGCGGGGGTGACGGAACACGGCGCGACCGTGCATTTCGTGACGGCCGAACTCGATCATGGCCCGGCCGTGGCGAGCGCGACCGTCCCCGTCTTGCCCGGCGACACAGAAGACAGCTTATCGGCGCGCGTGCTGGTACAGGAACATCTGCTTTACCCGCGCGCCATCCGCCTGTTCATTGACGATAAACTGTCGGTCGAGCATGGCCAGGTCCGCGTGGACCCTCAATAAAATATTACAGGAAGAATAACAATGAGATTGCCACCAGCGATACTTGCCAATGCTGAAGAAGTATTGCGCGAAATTTTACGTTTCACGGCCCCGGCCGACACCACCCTGTCGCGCTATTTCCGCGACCATCCGCGCCTCGGTTCGCGCGAACGCGGCGCCATTGCCGAAGGCATTTATGCCGTGCTGCGCAACAAATCGTTCTTCACGGACTTCGCCGAAGCGGGCAGCGGCCCGACCATGCGCCGTTTGACCATCCTCGGCCTGGCCGAAGCCGTGGGCGCCGACTCGCTGGGCGGCCTGACGGAAGAAGAAGTGGAATGGCTGGAACGCATCACGCAGATCGACCGCAGCCTGATGCCGGCGAACATGCGCGCCAACATGCCGACCTGGCTGTTCGACAAGCTGATCGCCCAGTTCGGCGAAGCGGAAACCATGAAGCTGGCCGATGCGCTGAACGCGCCGGCGCCGCTGGACTTGCGCGTCAACTCGCTCAAGGCCACGCGCGAAGACGTGATGCTGGCCCTGGCCGAAGCGCCTATCCTCAGCACGCCGACGCCGTTTGCGCCGCTGGGTTTGCGCGTGATCAAGAAGCCTTCGTTGCAAAACCTGCCATTGTTCCAGAGCGGCGCCATCGAAGTGCAGGATGAGGGCAGCCAGATCCTGTCGCAGATCGTCGGCGCCAAGCGCGGCGAGATGGTGGTCGATTTCTGTGCCGGCGCGGGCGGCAAGACCCTGGCTCTGGGCGCGTTGATGCGCAACACGGGCCGCTTGTACGCGTTCGACGTGTCGGAAAAGCGTCTGGCCAAGCTCAAGCCGCGCATGGCCCGCAGCGGCCTGTCGAACGTGCATCCGGTGCAGATCGCGCATGAGCGCGATGCCAAGATCAAGCGCCTGGCCGGCAAGATCGACCGCGTGCTGGTCGATGCCCCGTGCAGCGGCCTGGGCACCCTGCGCCGGAATCCGGACGTCAAATGGCGCCAGCAGCCGAACTCCATCGTCGAGCTGCAAGCCAAGCAGGCAGCCATCCTGGCCGGCGCGGCGCGCCTGGTCAAGGGCGGCGGCCGCCTGGTGTACGCCACCTGCAGCTTCCTGAACGAAGAAAACGATTTTATCGCCGAGCAATTCCTGGCGGCCCATCCGGACTTCACCCTGGTGCCGATGAGCAAGGTACTGGCCGAACAGAAGATCGAGCTGGAAATGGGCGACTATCTGAAATTGTTGCCGCACCTGCACCAGACCGACGGCTTCTTCGCCGCCGTGTTCGAACGCAAGGTCATGCCGAAAAAAGTCTACGCCGATGAAAAACCGGCCGACGACGTTGACGCTGAACCAGCCGAGTAAGCCTGTCACGGGCCGCCGCTGCGCCTTGCAGCGGCGGCCTTCAATGCCGCCAGCCCGCCTGGCGGCATGGGATCACTGCCCATCCGTACCACCTTCGTCCCACCTTCCGGACCGCATCCGCCATGAATGAAACCCCGCTGCTGAACCTGATCACTGATTTTGTCGACGATTTCCGCCAACCGGCCATCCTGTGGCAGGCGCTGGTCATCGTTGCCTGCCTGGCGTTGAGCTGGCTGCTGGTGCGGCAGTTGCGCGTATTCCTGCACAAGCGGGCGGAAGCGGCGGCCACGCCCGCCACGCCGGAAACCCTGCAGCGCACGGACAGTTTCATCCGCATTTTGACGCCCGTGCTGGCGGCCATGCTGCTGGGCATTGCGCAACACTTCCTGGCCAAGTTCCAGTCCGTGAACCTGCTCAGCATCGCCATCCCCCTGTGCACGTCGATGGCGCTGGTACGCTTCGGCTTCTATGTGCTGCGCCGTATTTTTGCCCGCCATGGCGACATCAGCCCCACCATGTTGCTGCTGGAAAAGATTTTCACGGTGGTGGTGTGGGCCGGCATGGCCCTGTACATCACGGGCCTGTGGCCGGAATTGCATACCTTCCTGGAAAGCATCGTCGTGCCGCTGGGACGCAACAAGGTGTCAGTGGCTGCCATCTTGCAAGCCGCTATTTCCGTCGCCGTGCTGCTGGTGCTGGCCATGTGGGCCGGCACTTCGCTCGACGAGCGCCTGATGAAAATGCAGGGCTTGCACACCTCCCTGCGCGTGGTGCTGTCGCGCATGGGCCGCGCCGTGCTGATCCTCGTGTCCGTGCTGGTCAGCCTGTCGCTGGTGGGCATCGACCTGACGGTGCTGTCCGTGTTCGGCGGCGCCTTCGGCGTGGCGCTGGGTTTCGGCTTGCAAAAGATCGCCGCGAACTTTGTGTCCGGTTTCATCATCCTGCTCGACCGCAGTCTGACCATCGGCGACATGATTACGGTGGGTCAATTTACGGGCAAAGTCACGCAGATCAATACGCGCTATACTGTGTTACTGGGCGGCGATGGCGTGGAATCCATCGTGCCGAATGAAATGCTGATTTCCGGCGGCGTGCAAAACATGTCGCTGAGCAACCGCATGGTCTGGCTGTCGACGGCCGTGTCGGTGGGCTATGAAACGGATCTCGATGTCATCTTCCCCTTGCTGGAAGCGGCGACGGCCAAGGTGCCGCGTGTGTCGCAAAGCAATCCGCCATCGGCCACCCTCGTGCGTTTCGGCGCCGACGGCCTTGATGTGCAGATCGGCTTCTGGATCGCGGATCCGGAAAACGGCACGGGCGGCGTGAAGTCGAATGTGAACCGCGCCATCTGGCGCACCTTGCAGGAACATAAGGTTACTGTACCGTTTCCGCAACGCGAATTGCGTATTGTTGGTACGCCTCCTGCCCCGCTCGCCAGCGCGGCAGACGGTGAGTCCCCGCCATCCGGCACCCAGCCTTAACCTCGCTGCCTGCCTCCGTTTTTGCCTGATAGTACCCATTAGGGCGTACAATCACGCCTAAAATTAACTCTGCCGGACCTCCAGAGTCACTGGAGCGACCGTGCGCACGCCCTGTCCACTTGGAGTAGTAGTAATGACATTGAGTTCCGTTTTACACGACGTTTTGCAGTTCATGGCCACTGGCATTACCGATCTGTCCGCATGGCAAGTTTTCCTGTACACCATGGTGGTCACGCACATCACGATCGCCAGCGTCACGATTTACCTGCACCGCCACCAGGCCCACCGGGCGCTGGAATTGCACGCTATCCCCAGCCATTTCTTCCGTTTCTGGCTGTGGCTGACGACGGGCCAGGTCACCAAGGAATGGGCGGCCATCCACCGCAAGCACCACGCCAAGTGCGATACGGAAGAAGATCCGCACAGCCCCGTGACGCGCGGCATCAAGAAAGTGTTCTGGGAAGGCGCCGAGCTGTACCGCGCTGAATCGAAGAACATGGAAACCATGGCGAAATATGGCCACGGCACGCCGACGGACTGGATCGAGCGCAACCTGTACACCAAGTACAGCTGGCTGGGCGTGGTCTCGCTGTTCGTCATCAATTTCGTGTTGTTCGGCGTGATCGGCATTTCCGTGTGGGCCGTGCAAATGATGTGGATCCCGATCACGGCGGCCGGCATCATCAACGGCATCGGCCACTACTGGGGCTACCGCAATTACGACTGCGCCGACGCGGCCACCAACATCATTCCCTTCGGCATCCTGATCGGCGGCGAAGAATTGCACAACAACCACCATACGTATGCCACGTCGGCCAAGCTGTCGTCGAAATGGTATGAAATCGATATCGGCTGGGCGTATATCCGCGCGCTGGAAATGCTGGGCCTGGCCAAGGTGAAAAAACTGGCGCCGGCGCCGAAGTTCTCGCACGGCAAGCTGGAAGCGGACTTCGAAACCTTGCAGTCCGTCATCGCCAACCGCTACGACGTGATGGCCAAGTATGCGAAATCGATCAAGCATGCCTGGAAGGAAGAGCTGGAGCACCTGAAGCACAAGGCGGAACTGGAAAAGCGCTTCCTGAAATCGTCGCGCAAGCTGATGCAGCGCGAGCCGGGCAAGCTGGCCGACGCGCACCACGAGCAGCTGTCGGAATTGTTCCAGCACAGCAAGGCGCTGGAAACCATGCACCACATGCGCGTGGAGCTGGGCGCCATCTGGGAGCGTTCGCACTTTACGCGCGAGCAATTGCTGCAAAAGCTGCAAGACTGGTGCACGCGCGCCGAAGCGTCGGGCATCCAGTCGCTGCAGGATTTCTCCTTGCGCCTGCGCAGCTATGCCTGAGTCTTTCGTGGTGGTATCGCGCTAGGCTGGCACTGCGCGTCAAGCCCTGTGCATTGAATGGTTTCCTGTATGCAACCGCCCAAAGCCGGATTCTGGAAAGGATCCGGCTTTTTTGTTCAGTAATCATTTGATGTAAATGACAATAATGTAAAATCCTTTCCATTGCAGTTTATTCAATTGGAAGGGATGTAGTGATGTCAAAGTTTGCAAGACATGTAACGTTTGCTGGTGTGATTGCGGCACTTTCAGCTTGTGGCGGTGGATCCTCGGCGCCTGCGCCCACGCTGGAGCCAGTCAAGCCCGATCCGATTGAAAAGGTCAATTTGGTCGTGAGCGGCACTGCGGCGACGGGCAAGGCCATGGGGGGAGTTGTACTTCACGGCAAATGTCAGGTAGGCGCGGCATCCGCAGCGACCGCCGAGGACGGCACATACAAGATGGCTATTCCTGATGGGAAATTGCCTTGTATCCTGCAAATTACTAATCCATCCGATGGCTCACTGCTGCATACGGTCGTGGCGGGGGAAGGCAGCCAAGCCGTGGCCAATATCACGCCGCTGACCTCCATGATCAGCGCGCGCGTCCTGGGCGGTGCTGCTGGCGCCGTATTTGCCAATTTCGATGCGGCACTGTTGTCAAAGTCCGTGACTGCTGCGGCGCTGGTGCATGCGCACACGGATGTGAGCAGTGTATTGGAGTCGACACTGTATCTCGGCTTCCTGAAGGACTTCATTGGCTCGCCTCTGAGGGCCGCCTCGCCAGCCGATATGCGTGCTGGCGACGAACATGACAAGGCGCTTGATCAGTTGTCCGCACGCTTCAACCAGGATCAGTTGCATCTGATTAACTCTGCCTTGGCAGGCAAGCAGACGATGACTGAAATGAAGAAGCTGATCGAGAGCATGAAAACCTTTCCTGATGCCGTAGCAGGCCCCGAACAGCGCGTCGCTATCGGTACCACGGTCACGCTTGATGCCAGTGCCAGCGTCGGGCCTGTTGCAGGGAAGCTGAGCTATGCCTGGAAAATAATGACCAAGCCGTTGGCCAGTACAGCGCAATTGCGTCATGCTGATACTGCCCATGCCACGTTTCAGGTGGACAGGCCAGGTCGCTACATGGTCAGCGTGGGTGTCAGCGACGACAGCAAGGTGTCTACCAGTTATGCCTACACCGATGTGATCGTCGCGCAGGATGTACCGTTCCTGACTACGCCTGATCTCATCCCGTCTGCCGGACCCACTCTTTCCTCTCAAGAGTATTGGAAAATCGACTACACGGGGACGAATTCAGGCTACTGCGATGTCTTCTCGGTATCGCGTTATGGCAGCAGTTATACGCCGGGCTTATGCACGTCCCGAGACAAGCTGATGGGAGACTTTTTCCTGAGTGGGCGGGTGGAAAATGATGGGCGGGTGACGCTCAATATGCGAATCAATCCGCAAGCGCCCGACAGCACGCAAGTGGCCGCCATCTTTTATGGTGTGTTAAAAGCCGATGGCACCGGGGGCGGTACCTGGAGCATTGCGAACAGCGCCGCGCAAGGCAGCTGGACCGCTACGCGCTATGCGGGAGAGGAGCGGCAGGTATCGCCCACACTCAGCAATCCGGAGGCCGGTTCCATCGCCGCCAGTAAAGACGCGATGGCGGGAATCTGGCGACGCCCGACCCAGCAGGTATTTCCCGAGTTCGCGCTGGTTCTTCCGAATGGGGAAACGGCTTGGCAGGTGAGTGCGTCTCCATCGCCCGACTCGGGGTCTGCTCGTGTGTTCGGCGGCTTTGTCCGCAATGGGAATGCCTGGGTACTGAACGCCGATGGCAAGATGTATGGATCGAAGAGCATCGACCAAGTGCAGGCAAGCGGCACAATTGTTCCCGGCGAGCGCATCATCGGCACTTTGGCCGTGGCCGGCGGAAAACCGATTACCTTATCTTTTGATTCCTACGCTGTGGACAATGCCCTGGCGCTCAGCCTGGAGGATATCAGTGGCACCTATGTGGGAGCGGGGGCGACGTATATTTCCCCGAGTGGTGCCATCAGCGGAACAACGGAGAGAGGCTGCAAGCTGCGCGGCAGCATTGCCGCCGCCATGCCTGGATCCAAAGCCAATCTGTTCCGCCTGAAGCTGACGTTTTATGGGCCGTCGTGGAACCCCAGTCTTTGTAATGAAACGGATATCGGTCCGGATTTCGATGGTTATGCGTACATGTCGGCATCAGGAACATCGCGCTACATGAACACCATTCTGCGGCCTGGCCTGTTACCGGTCGGCTTCAGTTCGGATAAATTCATGTATATCGGTTACAACTTGGGCACTAAGATACGCTAAAAAGAGGCCGGAGGAGTGCTGCGGCACTTTTCCGGCATCGCTTCATGCGCGCAGCGTCCATAAAAAAACCGCTCATCGGAGCGGCTTTTTCATCAGAGAACACAATATCAATTACTTGATTTTGGTTTCTTTGTACGTTACGTGCTTGCGTGCTTTAGGATCGAATTTCATGATCTCCATTTTCGCAGGCGTCGTACGCTTGTTTTTGGTGGTCGTGTAGAAGTGACCCGTACCGGCGGTCGATTCTAACTTGATTTTGTCGCGGCCTGATTTTGCCATGATAGCTCCCTTATTCTGCTAATTAGACTTTTTCGCCACGAGCGCGCATATCGACCAATACGGCGTCGATGCCGACTTTATCGATGACGCGCAGACCGGCGTTGGACAAACGCAGGGAGACCCAGCGGTTTTCAGATTCAACAAAAATACGACGATTCTGCAAGTTAGGCAAAAAACGACGTTTGGTTTTGTTGTTTGCATGGGAAACATTGTTGCCGACCATCGGCTTCTTCCCAGTGACTTGGCAAACACGTGCCATGGCGCACTCCTTAAAGATATTCCAAATTGGAAAAACGAGAGTATATCCAAAATAAGCCGATTTATCAATGACTTGCGAAAAACAATTGTGTCATGTTGTATTGAAATAATTTAACAATTTGACGTTTCCCCTTCGTCATAGGGGAAAGCACTGGTAAACAGCGCTGTTTACTGTTAGATAAGCGTCCCGCTGCTGTCACGTATGTCCTTGTTTACACATGGTTAACTGTGAATCGCCTGGCGCCGGCCTAGATCTGGCTATGTTCCGCAAACGAATGCACTTGCCGCCCGGCCACGACGAAATGGTCGAGGATGCGCACGTCCACCAGCGACAATGCTTGTACCAGCGCGCGCGTCAGCAATAAATCCGATTCGCTCGGTTCCGGCGAGCCGGACGGGTGGTTGTGCGCCAGCATGACGCTGGCCGCGTTGTGCAGCAGCGCCTGTTTCACCACTTCGCGCGGATACACGCTGGTGTGGGTGAGGGTGCCGCGAAACATTTCCTGGGTCGTGATCAGGCGGTTTTTGACGTCCAGAAACAACACGTGGAATGCTTCATGCGCCAGGTGGCCCAGGGTCAGGCGCAGATAGTCTTTCACCGCATGCGGCGAATTGAGGGCTTGCCCCGCCTGCAAGTCCTCGATGATGGCGCGCCGCGCCAGTTCCAGCACGGCTTGCAGTTGGGCAAACTTGGCGCTGCCCATGCCGTGCACGGCGGAAAAACTCACGAGGCTGGCGCCAAACAGGCCCCGCAGGGAGCCGAAGTGCTCGACCGTGTCGCGCGCCAGCTCCACGGCGCTCTTGCCGCGCACGCCCGTGCGCAGGAACACGGCCAGCAATTCCGCGTCCGACAGCGACTGCGCGCCATCCTCGATCAGGCGTTCGCGCGGCCGTTCGCCGGCCGGCCAATCCTTGATGCCCATCATGCCTCCCGTTCGCGCCCAGCTCGTCGTGGCGCCTGCCGACGATTGTCGCGCCTTCCCCGGGCGGCCATGCTGCGCTAGCTCGTCTTCCTGTCAATTCATAGTAAAAAAACAAAAACCAAGATGCCCGGCCCGGCCATTTTCAGGCGCTATCATTTGCCTGTCGTTGCATTCCATGCAAGTTGCAGCGACGGGGAGTCAGGGCCCTGAACTCAATGTCTTCCACGTGTTCTACAGGAGTCGTCATGCCATACATCAAAGTTATCAATGGAGTCATGCAAGAGTTCAACGCCGCTGGCGTCAACACGGGCAAGGTCAGCGGCATCGGCCTCAATTCGCACGCGTATCTGGAACACCGTAGCTGGAGTGTGACCGCACCGCTCGTTCCGGACCCGAAGAATCCCGATTACACCACCGATTTGCCGTATCTTGCGGCCAACGGCTTCAAGTACATCCAGGTCATGCTGGCGCCTTTCAATGGCAAGGCTGGCAGTTGGAACTGGGGCTATGTTGTGGGCGAGCCAAAGTTCGCCCCCGACAATACGCTAATCGATATGAATATCAATGCATCGTACTGGAGCGCTGTCACTGCGCTGCTCGATTGCGCGCTGGCCAATGGCATCGGCATCATCGCCTGCCCATTCTGGAATCCCTACGCCGTGCCGCAATTGGTGGGCGAAGCAGGCCCTGAGGGCGCCACAAAAGACGAACTGGCCGCAGTCGCGCGGGTCGCACTGGTCAATCCGCAATCGAAGACACGCCGCTACATGCGTGCCTTTGCCCAGGCTTTCGCACAGCACTACAGCAACCACCCCGGCATTGCCGCCTGGATGGCTGCGCAGGAACTGATGGCCGTGACCGAGATTGACTTGAATGCCGCCCGTGAAATCATCCAGGAGACGGCGCAATTGCTGCGCGACAATGATGCACTGGCGCGGATGATTTCGTCCGGCAATGCGGGCATTGCCCATACTTCGCCCCGTCAAGGCTCCTTGCAGCAATACGTCTCGGAAACCCTGCCATTCCTGAATCCGGATCCGGTCGACTGTCTTTGCGAAAACCTGTTCCCGGGTAACGAATATGTCAGCAGCGGCCTGACTGACAGTGCGGATTTGCCATCCGATTTCGTTTCGTCTTCGCTCGCTTATCTGCAAGTGATGCAGCGCGCGGCCAAGAACTTGGGCAAACCGTATTACCTTGGCAGCTTTTGCCTGTCGAAAAAGCAAGAGCTGGCATTGCAAGATACCGAGCGGCAAGACAACTTGCACGCGTTGCTGAGCGCCATACGCCGTACGGGCGTGCAACTGGCGTGCTATTGGGACTGGAATGGGGGCAAGTCGATGGAAGACAAAGGTCTGAACCTGGTGGAGACGCCGGCGTTCAGCAACAAACGCAAAGCTGTATGGAACGCCTTGCGCGGCGAAGATGCCATGCGTCCGGCGCCGCCTACGCCTTGCTTCGGCGTGACGAAAACCTTGCAATTCCAGCCTGGCCTGATGTTGACCGTACCGTCGTCCGCGCGCTACGAGAGCGCGGATTTTTCGCTGTCGTATTGCATCCGGCAGCAGGCTTTCTCCTCGACCGTTGCTCTGGCGCAGGCTTTGGTAGCGCATCAGGCGAACAAGAAAGGATGGGCGCTGCTGACGCAGGATATCAAGACGTTCCTGTATTTATTCAATGGCGTTGGCGACAATGGCCTGGGCGCCAACAGCAATGGGCACGGCTTGACGGTGGACATTCCCAACCGCTGGTTCCGCTGTACTTATACTGTGAAGCATGATGGACGCATCAGCCTGTATGTGGATGATTTCCTCATGTATCAGAGTTTGCAAAACATGGCGCCGCCATTCTTGAATGCCACTGGCACCCCGCTGGTGATCGGCCGCGCCGTGCATGCGCAGGAGCAGGGCGCGCCCGCGTGGCAGTTGTCGGACGTCATCCTGTACGACCGCGTGCTGACACCGAAGGAAGTGTATGACTATGGCCAGTATGGCATCGTGCACCGGCCGGTGGGGCGCTGGAAGCTCGACGGCAACCTGGAAGACAGCTCCGGCTTCGGCAATCACGCCACCACGCCTGGTGGGTTGACGTACGTCAACGTCTGATTCGCCGATCCGACGTCGGATGTGTTGCGCGGCCATGTTTTTTGACAAAAGCATGGCCGCGCCGAGATGGCATGGGGCGCGCTGGCTCAGGGTGGCTTACAATATCGTTTTGCACCAGTTACTTGAAAACTACTATGTCCAACGAGCAACCAGCAGTCGTCACCGAAGCGGCTTACCTCACCTTGCATTATCGTCTTGCCACTGTTGACGGTACTGACATTGTCACGACCTTCAGCGGCAATCCCGCGACCTTGATGCTGGGACAGGGCCAGCTGGCGCCGTTCCTCGAGCAGCGCTTGCTGGGCTTGCCTGAAGGCACGCACCAGACGTTCGAGCTGGCTGCCGGCGAAGGCTTTGGCGAGCGCAATCCCGAGCTGGTGCAGTCCGTCTCGCGCGCGACCCTGGACGAAAACTCCGTGCCGGGCGCCGACTACAAGATCGGCGACCTGGTCGACTTCGCCGCGCCGGGCGGCGGCCGTTTTGCCGGCGTGCTGCGCGAAATGCGCAAGGACTCGGCCCTGTTCGACTTCAACCATCCGCTGGCGGGCCAGCCGCTGCGTTTCGAAGTCAAGCTCATTTCGGTCCTGTAAGGAATAGCGATGGATAAAGAACTGTTACTGGCCCAGCCCCGCGGTTTCTGCGCTGGCGTCGATCGCGCGATCGAAATCGTCGAACGCGCCTTGCAGCAATTTGGCGCACCGATCTACGTGCGCCATGAAATCGTCCACAACGCCTACGTGGTGGCCGACTTGCGCAACAAGGGCGCCATCTTCATCGACGACCTCGATGACGTGCCTGCTGGCAATACACTCGTGTTTTCCGCCCATGGCGTCTCGAAAGCCGTGCGCGCCGAGGCGGAATCGCGCGGCCTGAGCATTTTTGACGCGACTTGCCCGCTGGTCACCAAGGTGCACATGGAAGTGGGCAAGATGCGCCGCGAAGGCCGCGAGATCATCATGATCGGCCACGATGGCCATCCCGAGGTGGAAGGCACCATGGGCCAGGCCGATATGGGCATGCATCTGGTGGAAACGCTCGACGATGTGGCGAACTTGCAGGTCGCCAATCCGGACAGCCTGGCCTATGTTTCGCAAACAACGTTGTCAGTTGACGACACTAGCGACATTATTGCGGCCTTGAAAGCGAAATATCCGAATATCGCCGAGCCGAAAAAAGGCGACATTTGCTACGCCACCACCAACCGCCAGGAAGCCGTGAAATTCATGGCCCCGCAAGTGGAAGTGGTGATCGTCGTGGGCAGCCCGAACAGCTCGAATTCGAACCGCTTGCGCGAAGTGGCCGAGAAGATGGGCACGCCGGCCTACATGGTCGACAATGCCTCGCAGATCGATCCCGCCTGGCTGGAAGGCAAGCTGCGCGTGGGTGTGACGGCTGGCGCCTCGGCGCCCGAGGTGCTGGTGCAAGCCGTCATCGACCGCCTGAAAGAGTGCGGCGTGAAGAGCGTGCGCCCGCTCGATGGCGTGCAGGAAGCCGTCACGTTCCCGATGCCGAAAGGCCTCGACGGCATCAAGCGCGACGTCGCCTGAGGCCATAGGGCGATTGAGTATCGATGAAATAGTTACCTCAAAACCGAATTTAATTCGGGAATGATCGATTTATTCCAAGCTTAGTTTTTGCAAAAGATCGTTATGATTGCCTCAAGCTTGAATATGTTGTCGTTATGACTAAGCAAGGTCACGCCCATTTTGAGTGCGTGCACCATGCTGGTGAGAACGGTCCAGGGATGGCACTGCAGGAATTCTTCCTCCGGTGCCGTTTTTATATCAACGGCATATTCTGGCGGAAGTTGTTCCCGAAAAATGCATATTTGATAGGGCAATCATGGATACATTCATCCAGCAGATCATCAACGGCCTGGTGTTGGGCAGCATGTATGCCTTAGTCGCCCTCGGTTACACCATGGTGTACGGCGTGTTGAACCTGATCAACTTCGCCCACGGCGACGTGCTCATGATCGGCGCCATGGTGGGCTTGACCATCCTCAAGCTGCTGGGCATTTATGTGCCCGACTGGCCCGGCTATCTGAAACTGGCCACCGCCATCCTCGGCGCCATTCCCATCTGTATTCTGGTCAACATCATCATCGAGCGGGTCGCCTACCGCCGCCTGCGCAACGCCCCCCGCCTCGCCCCCCTGATTACCGCCATCGGCGTTTCCATCCTCTTGCAAACCTTTGCCATGATGATCTGGACGCGCAATCCCTTGCCCTTCCCGCAATTGCTGTCGACCGACCCGATCAACATAGGCGGCGCCGTGATTTCGCAAACGCAAGTGCTGCTGCTGGCCCTGGCCGCGCTGTCGATGGGCGGATTGGTGTTGCTGGTGGAAAAAACACGCATGGGCCGCGCCATGCGCGCCACGGCGGAAAACCCCCGCGTGGCCGGGCTCATGGGCGTCGATTCCGACAAGGTCATCGTCGCCACCTTTGCCATCGGCGCCGCGCTGGCGGCCGTGGCGGGCGTGATGTGGGGCGCCAACTATGCCTCGATTCAATTCTCCATGGGGGCCATCCCCGGCCTGAAAGCCTTTTGCGCGGCCGTGCTGGGCGGCATCGGCAATATCTATGGCGCCATGCTGGGCGGTATCTTGCTGGGCATTATAGAGAGCCTGGGCGCCGGCTATATCGGCGACATCACGGGCGGTTTCCTGGGCAGCCACTACCAGGATATCTTTGCCTTCGTCGTACTGATCATCGTGCTGACCCTGCGCCCGTCCGGCATCATGGGCGAACGCGTGGCCGACCGTGCCTGATGTGACACTGGGAGATTAATCATGGCACTACTCGATTTCGACGCAAAAAAGAATCCGGCCAAAGCCTACGCCGGCATGCTGGGCCTGGCCGCGCTGCTGATGGTGTTCCCGTTTTTTGCCGCCCAGTTCGGCAATTCATGGGTGCGCATCATCGACATGGCCTTGCTGTACATCATGCTGGCCCTGGGCCTGAACATCGTCGTCGGCTTCGCCGGCCTGCTCGACCTCGGCTACATCGCCTTCTATGCCGTGGGCGCCTACCTGACGGCCTTGCTGGCCTCGCCCCAGTTCGCCATCCTGCTCGAATCGGTGGTGAACCAGTATCCCGTGCTGGGCGAAACCCTGGTGCAGCTGATGGGGCCGGAAATCCGCGAGAACGGCATCCATTTGTCGATCTGGATCATCGTGCCCCTGGCCGCCGCGGTGGCGGGCCTGTTCGGCGCCCTGCTGGGTGCGCCCACATTAAAATTGCGCGGCGACTATCTGGCCATCGTGACCCTGGGCTTTGGCGAGATCATCCGCATTTTCATGAACAATTTGAACGACCCGATCAATTTCACGAATGGCCCGCAAGGCATCAATTTGATCGACCCCATCCGCATCTTCGGCGTCAACCTGGCGGGCGAGGCGGGTACCAACAGCACCGTCACGGTGGCCGGTTTTTCCATGCCGTCCGTGAATGCGTATTACTTTTTGTTCCTCTTCCTGTGCATCGCCGTCGTGTTCGTCACCAAGCGCCTGCAGCATTCGCGCCTGGGCCGCGCCTGGGTGGCCATCCGCGAAGACGAGATCGCCGCGAAAGCCATGGGCATCAACACGCGCAACGTGAAATTGCTGGCCTTTTCCATGGGCGCCTCGTTCGGCGGCGTGGCCGGCGCCATGTTTGCCTCGTTCCAGGGCTTTGTCTCGCCGGAATCGTTTTCGCTGACGGAATCGATCGCCGTGCTGGCCATGGTGGTGCTGGGCGGCATCGGCCATATCCCCGGCGTCATTCTCGGCGGCGTGATCCTGGCATCCATTCCCGAAGTGCTGCGCCACGTGGTGGAGCCGGCCCAGCAGGCGCTGTTCGGCCACGTGGTGATCGAGGCGGAAGTGCTGCGCCAGTTGCTGTACGGCCTGGCCATGGTGTTGATCATGCTCAACCGTCCAGCGGGCCTGTGGCCCTCGCCGAAGCACGAAGACCGGCCCGACCATGATGTGGATCAACCCAACAAATCAACCGGCGTCGTGT
The DNA here is from genome assembly GCF_059423585.1 of Janthinobacterium sp. GW460-12-1-14-LB5. Classification (NCBI taxonomy): domain Bacteria; kingdom Pseudomonadati; phylum Pseudomonadota; class Betaproteobacteria; order Burkholderiales; family Oxalobacteraceae; genus Janthinobacterium; species Janthinobacterium sp. GW460-12-1-14-LB5. The sequence continues at coordinate 69,405 of NZ_JBWKYD010000028.1, forward strand.
CCGCTTAAGGAGGCAAGTACCATGAGCGAACAGATCATCTTGAATATTGCCGGCGTCAATAAACGTTTCGGCGGCCTGCAGGCGCTCACCGACGTGGGTATTACCATCCGGCAAGGCCAGATCTATGGCTTGATCGGCCCGAACGGCGCCGGCAAGACCACTTTCTTTAACGTGATCACGGGCCTGTACCAGCCCGACACGGGCACTTTCGAGCTGGCCGGCAAGCCGTATTCGCCGTCCGCGCCGCACAAGGTGGCCAAGGCGGGCATTGCGCGGACCTTCCAGAACATCCGCCTGTTTGGCGACATGACGGCGCTGGAAAACGTCATGGTGGGACGCCACGTGCGCTCGCACCAGGGCGTATTCGGCGCCATCTTCCGCCACAAGGCGGCGCGCGAGGAAGAGGCGTCGATCCGCAAGCGGGCGATGGAATTGCTCGATTTCGTCGGCATCGCCCAGTTCGCCAGCCGCACGGCGCGCTTTTTGTCGTACGGCGACCAGCGGCGCCTGGAAATCGCCCGCGCGCTGGCCACCGATCCGCAACTGCTGGCGCTCGACGAGCCGGCGGCCGGCATGAATGCGACGGAAAAGCTGGCCCTGCGCGAGTTGCTGGTGAAAATCAAGGCGGAAGGCAAGACCGTGCTGTTGATCGAGCACGACGTGAAACTGATGATGGGACTGTGCGACCGCATCACGGTGCTCGAATATGGCAAGCGCATCGCGGAAGGCTTGCCGGCCGAAATACAACAAAACCCGGCCGTCATCGAGGCTTACCTGGGGGGATCGCACGCATGAGCAACATATTGAAGGTAGCGGGCCTGCACGTGGCTTACGGCGGCATCAAGGCCGTCAAGGGTATCGACCTGGAAGTGAACGAAGGCGAGCTGATCGCCCTGATCGGCGCGAACGGCGCCGGCAAGACGACGACCTTGAAAGCCATCACGGGCACTTTGCCGGCCTGCAAGGTCGAGGGCACGATCAGCTACCTGGGCGAGTCGCTCAAGGGGAGCAAGTCGTTTCACCTGGTGGAAAAGAAACTGGCCATGGTGCCGGAAGGGCGGGGCGTGTTTACCCGCATGTCGATCCGTGAAAACCTCATGATGGGCGCTTACACGCGCACGGACAAGGCCGGCGTCGAGGATGACATCGCCAAGTGGTTCGACGTGTTTCCCCGCCTGAAAGAGCGGGCGGCGCAGATGGCCGGCACCTTGTCGGGCGGCGAGCAGCAGATGCTGGCCATGGCGCGCGCCCTGATGAGCCATCCGAAGCTGTTGCTGCTCGACGAGCCGTCGATGGGCCTGTCGCCCATCATGGTCGAGAAAATCTTCGAGGTGATCCGCAAGGTGTCGTCCGAAGGCATCACGATTCTGCTGGTCGAACAGAATGCCCGCCTGGCCCTGCAGGCGGCGCACCGCGGCTATGTGATGGATTCCGGCCTGGTCACCATGGGCGGCAACGCGGCCGCCATGCTCGACGACCCGCGCGTGAAGGCGGCGTATCTGGGGGAGTAATGGCGGGAAAGTAAAAGCGCATAAAAAATGCCCCAGCTGGGCTGGGGCATAATGGCATCCGTCGGGGAAGTGCGGGATGGACGCCTGGAGGAGCTGGTACTAAAGTAAAACAGCAGACCGCCGCAGCGGCCGCTTGGTAATTACTTGGCAGCCGTGCGCGGCACGATTTTTTCGGCCGCTTGCGTGAACTGGTTCACGGCCGAGGTCAGGTTCGCTTCGATGGCTTCGACGGCTTGCTTGCTGGTTTTCGAGAATTGCTCGTAGCCTGCATTGGCGTTGCCGATGGCGCTTTTCAGGATGGCGACGGCGTTTTCCGAACCGGCTGGCGCGTTCTTGGTGACTTCTTCCACCAGCGACAGGACTTTGCGGTTGGTTTCAGCGATTTGCGATTCAGCTGCTTTGCTGAACTCGGCTTGCGTGCCGGACGTGATGGCAGCCAGGTGACGGCCGTAAGCGATGGCTTTTTCGGCGCCAGGCTGGGCTTGAGCAGCGCTCAGCGAGAAGAATTCTTGTGGATCTTTTGCCGACAGCAATTGCTTGGCGGCGGCGGTCGATTCTTCCAGCGTTGCCTTGGCAGCGGTCAGGTTCAGTTCGACGATCTTTTCGATGCCTTCGAAGGCTTTGCCCGTCAGCGACGAGAACAGGGCGAATTGGGCTTCCAGGTTGGCTTTGGTAGCGGACGAAAATTGCTCAGGAATTGAAAACATATAAATCTCCAAAAAATCGAAATCTGGTTAATTTGATGCTGCGTGTACCGTTTGGGAAAGCAGGTGAATCTAAATTTTTCAAGCTGAACAAGAATTGTGCAACGCAACAAACCCTATTCTACGGCGAAAAAAAATGAAGTCAAGCGATTCTTGTGCGATGCAACAATTGAATAGATTTGCATCAAAAACCATTGTTTCTAAAGAGAAATATTTGATTTCTGGGTGTTAATGGTTTAACCCTAAACTGTTATTTCCCCGCCTTTCAGGACGGGTGCGGCGCAGCATGCTAGACTTTGCCTCCCGCACTGGCGCAGCGCCCCGGTGCCGATCCCGTTTCCCGAGTTGATACCATGTCCAATCTTCCCGCCGCGGCTGGCGCCAGCGGCAAAGCCACTTTCCTGACCACTGCGGCGCCGATGGCCTTGCCCGCCTTCTTTGTGTTGTTATGGAGCACAGGTTTTATCGTGGCCAAGTTCGGCTTGCCGTATGCGCCGCCGCTGACCTTTTTGCTGCTGCGCTTCCTGGGCGTGCTGGTGATCCTGCTGCCGCTGGTGCTGCTGTTGCGCGCGCCGTGGCCCGTGGGGCAGTTCCGCCAGATCGCCGTGGCCGGCATTTTGATGCAGGCCGGCTACCTGGCAGGCGTCTGGTGCGCCATCAAGCTGGGCATGCCGGCCGGCCTGTCCGCCCTGATCGTCGGCATGCAGCCCGTGCTGACGGCCTGCGCCGCGCCATTGATCGGCGAATCCGTGCGTCCGCGCCAGTGGCTGGGCCTGTTCTTCGGCTTGCTGGGCGTGGCCCTCGTCGTCTACGCGAAGATCAACCTCGTGGGCCTGACCGTGGAAAGCGTGCTGCTGTGCGTGTTCGCGCTGCTGTCGATGACGGCCGGCACCATGTACCAAAAACGCCACTGTCCCCAGTTCGACTTGCGCACCGGCACGGTGGTGCAGTTTGCCGCTTCCATCGTGGTCGTGTTGCCGTTCGCCTTGTATTACGAAGGCTTGGACCTGCATTTCAGCAATGTGCAATGGACGGCGAATTTTATCGGCGCCTTGCTGTGGTCGGTACTCGTGCTGTCCATCGGCGCCATCTTCCTGCTGTTCGCCCTGATTCGGCGCAGCGACGCGACGAAAGTGACGGGCTTGCTGTACCTGACGCCGCCCACGACGGCCGTGATGGCCTGGCTGATGTTTGGCGAAGCCTTTAATATGCTGGGTATTGCCGGCATGCTGGTGGCCGTGGTCGGTGTAGTGTTTGTCGTCAAGAAATAGCAGGAGAGCAGGGCAGTGAGCAAGCTAGCATCTGAAGAAATACAGTCGGCGCAGCAAGCCGTCGATGGCGTCATCCTGTCGCGCCGCTCGATCCGCGCTTTTCTGCCCACGCCGGTGGCGCAGGACGATATCGCGCGCATCCTGGAAGTGGCGGCGCGCGCGCCCTCGGGCGCCAACATGCAGCCGTGGAAAGTGTATGTGCTGTCGGGCGAAGCGCGCCTGCGCCTGTCGCGCCGCATCCTCGCCGCCTACGATGCACCGAAGGCGCCCGATGCGCCCGCGCGTACGGCCTCGTACACGTATTACCCGCGCCAGTGGACGGCGCCGTTCATCGAGCGGCGCCGCAAGATCGGCCTGGACCTGTACCAGCTGCTGGGCCTGGAACGGGGCGACACGGCCGGCATGGCGGCCCAGCATGGACGCAATTTCCAGTTCTTCGACGCGCCCGTGGGCCTGATCTTCACCATCGAGCGGGTGCTGGAGCAGGGTTCCTGGCTCGATTACGGCATGTTCTTGCAAAATATCATGCTGGCGGCGCGCGCGCGCGGGCTCGACACCTGCCCGCAAGCGGCCTTCATCCATTACCATGACATCATCCGCGAAGAGCTGGGCATACCGGCCAGCGAAATGGTGGTGTGCGGCATGGCCCTCGGCCATGCAGACCCGGACAGGATCGAGAACCGCTTGAGCACGGAACGCGAACCGCTGGCCGGCTTTGTTAAATTCATGGACAAATAGACATTACCAGCGATGGGCACCGGCAAACAGCCGCTTAAGGATGAGCTTGTTTGCGGATCGCTAACGGTTTGTATTTCATTGCTGCAATAAATACTGTCCCAACTGTTAAATGGGCTTGCGATTACTCTGCATTTCGCTACACTGCAATAAGGCAACAGCTTCACGGGGAATTATCGAATGGCTAAGTTTAAACTGGCGCTGGGTGTCCTGGCTTCCCTGCTGTTTGCACTGGCGCCGGCTGCGGCCGTGCACGCCAGGGATGCGAACGGCAAATCCTCAGCCGCGAAGAAACACAACACCAAGAAAGTCAAAGTCGTGCTGCGCAAGGGTGCGACGGCCGCGCCGCGCGAAAAGAGCGTGCGCCGGGTCGTCATGGTGCGCGGCAAGCGCAAGGTCATCTATCAGAAAGTCACCAGCGTGGCCGTGCCCATGGCCGCCCCGATGCCCACCATGGGCGACCTGGCGGGCCTGAACCTGACGCGCGATCCGCTCGACCTGAAATCGAGCGTGGCGCTGGTGCTGGACCAGGCCAACTCGGAAGTATTGTTTGAAAAGAATTCGAATGTGGCCCTGCCCATCGCCTCCATCACCAAGATGATGACAGGCCTGGTGGTGGTCGAAGCGCGCCAGGACATGGATGAAGTGCTGACGATCACGGACGAGGACGTCGACCGCGCCAAGTTCAGCAGCTCGCGCCTGAAAGTGGGTTCGCAATTGACGCGCGCCAATATGCTGCACATTGCCCTGATGAGCTCGGAAAACCGCGCCGCCTCGGCGCTGGGCCGCAATTATCCGGGCGGCTTGTCCGCGTTTGTCGACGCCATGAACAGCAAGGCGCGCCAGCTGGGCATGATGGATACGCATTACGTCGATTCCAGCGGCTTGTCGAAAATGAACGTGGCCAGCGCGCGCGACCTGGGCAAGCTGGCCATGGCCGCCTTCCGCCATCCGCTGCTGCGCGAGTACTCGACGGACCCGAAAGCCATCGTCGAAGCCAGCGGCCAGCCCATGCAGTTTGGCAATACGAATCACCTGGTGGCCAATCCCGGCTGGGAAATCGGCTTGCAAAAGACGGGTTTTATCAATGAGGCGGGACGTTGTCTGATGATGCAGGCCGTCATCGAAGGACGGGCCGTGATCATGGTCTTCCTTGATTCCAAGGGGAAACAATCGCGTACGGCCGATGCGGGACGCATGCGCAAGTGGCTCGAAGCACTCAAACCCGCCAACATGAGCCTGCCTGGCGGTTAAAAATGTCCATGGCTGCGTTGCACTAACTCGCCGTACTAGTCGTACTGTCTTCGTTAGTGCGCCTTGCCCTGAACATTTTTATGCGGCAGTGCTTTAGTCTTGGGGGATATAACCCAGGGTGACGGAAATCTGGTTCGCCGTCTCCACCAGGTCCACCAGCCACTCATCCTGCAGGCGGTCGGCGGGGGCGGAAATCGACAGGCCGGCGATCAGCTTGCCCGAGTCGTCGCGGATGCCGGCGGCCATGCAGCGCACACCCAGTTCCAGCTCTTCATTGTCGCGCGCATAGCCGCGCTCGCGCACCAGGCTCAGCTCGCGCTCGAGTTTCTGCAGATCCGTGATGGAATTCTTGTTGTGCCCGGCCAAGCCCGTGCGCGTGGCGTAGGCGCGGATGGCTTTCGGCTCGTCGACGGAGAGGAATAATTTACCTGTCGAAGTCAGGTGCAGCGGGCCGCGGCCGCCGATGGCGCGCACCACCTGCATGCCCGAGCGCTCGGAAAAGGCGCGGTCGATGTAGACGATCTCGTCGCCCTGGCGCACGGACAGGTTGATCGTTTGCTGGGTTTTCTTGTGCAGCTGGCGCATGAAGTCCAGCGCCGCTTCGCGCACGCTGAGGCGGCTTTTCACCACATTGCCCAGTTCCAGCAGGCGCATGCCCAGCCGGTAGGTACCCGGTTCGATGCGGTCGACAAAGCGCGTCAGCACCATGTCGTTGAGGATGCGGTGCGCCGTCGAGGGATGCAGGCCCGATACTTTGGACAATTCCTTCAGGCTGACCGGGTCGGAATATTTGGCCAGGGCATCGAGCAGGGCGACCATGCGTTCGATGACCTGGATCGTTGTCTTGGGGGCAGCGACCGGTTCAATTTTCATGATGGATTTGGTGCAATGCAGTATTCATGCTTCTTTATACCATGATGTGAAAAAATAGTGAAATGTTCCGAGATATTCAGCGAATAAATTGTCACAATTCTCATGTTGGCCGTCATAATTGACGGCTGGATGGACTTTGAATCATGGATAACTATGCAACCTGTAAATGAATTCAAGAGCAAAAGCGGCTTGAAACGGATTTTTTCCGCCTTTTTTTATTCGCTCGACGGCTTGAAGGCGGCCTGGCGCCACGAACACGCGTTCCGCCAGGAACTGAGCCTGTTCGTCGTCGGCACCGTGATCGCCTTGCTGCTGCGCATCTCCGCGTTTGAAAAGCTGGTGCTGATCGGCGTATTGCTGCTGGTCCTCATCGTTGAACTGATCAATTCCGCGCTGGAAGCCGTGGTCGACCGCATTTCGCTGGAACGCCACCTGCTGTCGAAGAACGCCAAGGACTTCGGCAGCGCCGCCGTGCTGCTGACCTGCATCCTGGCCTTTGCCACGTGGTCTGTGGTGCTGTTCAACCGCTTCTATTAACCGCTAAATCCCCGTTACGCGCCGTCCATATGCGAAAATCGCATATCAAACGGCGAAACGCTTCGTTCTCTTTGCGGCCGTTGCGCCGTAATCTGGTGGTTCTGAAAGTTCAACCATACGGGGATCTTAGATGCTGTCGAAAAAAATCATCATTGCCGCCGCCCTCAGCGCGTTTGCCATTCTGCAAACGGCGCAGGCTGCCGATATCACCCTGCTCAACGTGTCATACGACCCGACGCGCGAGCTGTACCAGGATGTGAATACGGCATTTGCCAAGGAATGGAAAGGCAAGACGGGCGACAACGTCAAGATCAAGCAATCGCACGGCGGTTCCGGCAAGCAGGCGCGTGCCGTCATCGACGGCCTGGAAGCGGACGTCGTCACGTTGGCCCTGGCCTACGACATCGATGCGCTGGCCGAGCACAAGCTGCTGGCCGCCGACTGGCAAAAGCGCCTGGCGCATAACAGCTCGCCTTACACCTCGACCATCGTGTTTCTGGTGCGCAAGGGTAACCCGAAAGGCATCAAGGATTGGAACGACCTGATCAAGCCGGGCGTATCCGTCATCACGCCGAACCCGAAAACCTCGGGCGGCGCCCGCTGGAACCATCTGGCAGCGTGGGGTTACGCCTTGCGCCAGCCGGGCGGCAGCGAAGCGAAGGCCAGGGATTTCCTCGGCAAACTGTATAAAAACGTGCCCGTGCTCGATTCCGGCGCGCGCGGCGCCACCACCACCTTCGTCGAACGGGGCATCGGCGACGTGCTGATCGCCTGGGAAAACGAAGCGTATCTGGCCGTCAAGGAACTGGGTCCGACCAAGTTCGACATCATCACGCCGTCCGTCAGCATCCTGGCCGAGCCGCCCGTCGCCGTCGTCGACAAGTTTGCCGACAAGCACGGTACGCGCAAGGTGGCCGAGGCTTACCTGAACTACCTGTACACGGACGAAGCGCAAGACATCATCGCCAAGAACTACTACCGTCCAGCAACGGACAAGGCGGCGAAGAAATACGCGTCGCAATTCGCCAAGGTTAACCTGTTCACCATCGAGCAAGTGGCCGGCGGCTGGACGGCGGCACAGAAGGCGCATTTTGCCGACGGCGGCATCTTCGACCAGATCTATCAGCCGAAGTAATCTTCACCGGCAGGCGGCAACGCTTGCCGGAATCGATCACTAAAGGACACATCATGGCGCTGCGCAGCTTTTCCGATTACCGGGTACTGATCGTGCCGGGCTTGCATAACAGCGGTCCCGAGCACTGGCAGAGCCGCTGGCAGCGCCTGTATCCGCAATTCGAGCGGGTCGAGCAGGATGACTGGAACGCACCCGACCTGGCCACCTGGTCGGCGCGCCTGGACCAGGTGCGGCGGCAGGATGCGCGCCCGACCCTGATCGTCGCCCACAGCTTCGGCTGCCTGACGACGGCGCACAGCCTGGCGCGCGACCCGCACGGCGTGGCCGGCGTGCTGCTGGTGGGGCCGGCCGACCCGGACAAGTTCGGCGTGGCCAAGGCTTTGCCGCAAAAGCGCCTGCCTTGCCCGGGCATCCTGATCGCCAGCCAGACGGACCCTTGGATGACGGCCGAGCACGCCACGCAGTGGGCGCGGCGCTGGAATTGCAAGTATATTGATGGCGGTGCGCTGGGCCATATCAACGCAGAGTCGCGCCTTGGCGACTGGGTTTATGGCCAGGCGCAACTGCAAACGCTGTTTGATCTGGCGCAAAGCGACAAACGCCACCGTCAGGCAGCCTGATACGACGAACATCTTCACTACACAACCTCTCAAGGAGATCACGATGACTTTACGCCTGGGCGATGTCGCCCCTGATTTTGAACAAGACAGCTCGATCGGCCCGCTCAGGTTCCACGAGTGGGCGGGCAATTCCTGGGTAGTGCTGTTTTCCCACCCGGCCGACTTTACGCCCGTGTGCACGACGGAACTGGGCCTGACGGCCAAGCTCAAGCCGGAATTCGACAAGCGCAACGTGAAGGCCATCGCCCTGTCCGTGGACGCGGCCGAGTCGCACAAGAGCTGGATCAAGGATATCGAAGAGACGCAAAACACGGTGGTGGGCTTCCCCATCATCGCCGACGTCGACAAGAAAGTGTCGGTGCTGTACGACATGATTCACCCTGAACAGTCCGTCACGGCTACCGTGCGCTCCGTCTTCATCATCGACCCGAACAAGAAAGTACGGCTGATCCTCACGTATCCGCTCAGTACGGGCCGCAACTTCAATGAAATCCTGCGCGTCATCGACGCCTTGCAGCTGACGGACGGCTACACGGTGGCCACGCCCGGCAACTGGCAAGACGGCGACGACGTCATCATCCCCTTGACCGTGCAAGACCCGGAGGTGATCAAGCAGAAGTATCCGAAGGGTTTTACGGCCGCCAAGCCATATCTCCGGTTGACGCCGCAGCCAAACAAGTAATTCCGGGGTCAGACCCGTCGGGTCTGACCCCAGCCGTCAAGGTGTTGGGTTAATTGTGTGCCCACCCCAACCCTACCCCAAGAGCCGGGGTCGGACC